>JARKQF010000049.1 GCA_029973975.1 Paludibacter sp. | reverse complement strand
CGGGCGAATTACAATTTCAAAAACACTGTTAATATCCAGTTGAAGGGTGTTTACAACTCATGGGATGTAAAAAACCAACTGCATGCCTGGATGAAACCTGCGCTGGAAGCTGATGTGAGTGCAGATGTCAGAATCAACAAGAATCTGACTGCAACAGCCCAGTTATTCTACGAAGGAGAAAGATACGCACAATTGGGAGGTAAACCTTTCAAAATGGATCCCAAAGTGGATGTAAACTTAGGTGCAACCTATACATTCAACCGTACCTTATCGGCATTTGCGAAACTCAATAACCTGCTCGATAGTAAGTATCAGCAGTTCTACGGTTACGAAGTGCAGGGAATCAACTTCATGTTTGGCGGGGCGGTTTCCTTTTAAAAGCGGAGAACTAATAACGGAAAACGGATAGTGAATAGTTATTAATGCCTGAATAACAATTAGCTTTCAGTTTTCCGCTCTCCGCTCTCCGCTTTCCGTTATTCACTATTGAACTGTTATCTCACGGAGCAACCTGTTCGCTCCTCCGATTTTGTCCATGATGAAAAGCATGTAACGCACATCCACGTTGATGGTGCGTTGCAGTTCGGGTTCGAAAACGATGTCGCCGCTCATGGCTTCCCAGTTACCATCGAAAGCTAATCCAAGTAATTCACCTTTGGCGTTGAAAATCGGACTGCCTGAGTTGCCCCCGGTAATGTCGTTATTGCTCAGGAAGTTCACGATTAGCTCTCCGGTTTCAGAATCAGCATAAGTACCAAAGTCACGTTTATCGATTGCCTCTTTGAGCCTTGCCGGTACATCGAACTCCATGTCTCCCGAAATTTCTTTTTCCAGAATGCCTTTGGTTGTAGTGTAATAATTATAGGTTACCGCATCTGTCGGTTCGTACCCGCCAATCGAACCATAAGTCATGCGCATGGTGAAATTGGCATCCGGATAGCGTTTCGTTCCTTTGGCCAGGTTGATTTCTTTTAGTCCGGCTTCCAGTAAGCGGGTGGCATAATCAATGGAATCGCGGCTTTTTGCGTAGTTGTCATCGTCCAGCTTGTTCAACAGATTTTCAACTGCATGGAGATAAATCAGGGCAGGATCGTTTTTCAGATTGATCTTTTTTGCTTTGAGTTTTTTGCTGAATTTGTCCAAATCAGAGAAACCGGATTTTTGAAAAACAGATTGAGCATAGCGCTCGTAATCACCTTTAAATTTTGTGTCGATGTCGCGATAGATCGTTGGAAGATACGTTTTGCTCACGTATTTTCTGTAAGTCTCCAGCATCACGGCAAAAGTAGCCACATCCACTTCTGCATAATAGTCTTCATATTTCTCTTTCGCACTTTTCAGAATAGAGTCCGTTGCAATATTTTGCGACAGGAGTTTTTCCAGTTCACCGGCAATGCGTGGCATCTCGACGCCTGACAGCAGTGCCTCCCGCAGGTAGTTCATCGCATGTCGCGTCGGAAAACTTGTTTTGTAATTTCTTTCCAGCACAGGTAGTACCTGACCATAATTTATGATTCTTTCAGGAGATTCATTCACCCACTTTGCAAAATCAAGTTCAGCAGCCTTTTTACGCTCCATGATGCCCAGCTTTTGGATGGCTTTGTTCATGCCGATGCTGTTTTTCCAGTAATTCGAACTGCGCGCATATTTTCCGGCATAAGCAATGTTGATGGCTTCATTTTCTTTCATAAAAGAGCGCCAAACCGTTTGCTTTTCGCCGCGGATGTCAATACGTGCCCGGTTGGTGGCCTCGGTACGGCTGTAGAGTCCGTATGAAGTGATATATCTCGAAGTGCTTCCCGGGTTTCCCATTATCATCGCGAAATCACCGGCTTTGTAACCTTTTGTCGAAACAGGAATTACCTTTTTCGGCATATAAGGTATGTTGTTTTCGGCATATTCAGCCGGTTTTCCTGTTGAGTCGGCGTAAACACGAAAGACAGAGAAGTCGCCCGTATGTCTCGGCCACATCCAGTTGTCGGTATCTCCACCGAATTTTCCGATAGAAGAGGGTGGTGTGAAAGCCAGCCGTACGTCTTTAAACTCTTCCATCACAAAGACGTAAAACTCGTTGTCGCTGTAGAAAGATTCCACTTCAACCAGGTAGTCATTGTCTTTACTGAATTCTTCTTTTATCACTTTAGTGACAGAATCTTGCTTTTCTTTGATGATTGTATGGTCATTTACACCCGTTAAAACCGACATGACACGGTTGGTCACATCCGTGATACTGACTAAAAATTTAACCGTTAATCCCGGAGCAGGGATTTCGTCCGATAGTTCCTTTGCGGTAAACCCGTTTTTGAGGTAATTGTGTTCAACAGAGCTAAGTTCCTGTATGGCGCCATATCCGCAATGGTGGTTAGTGAATATGAGCCCCTGACCGGAAACAACCACGCCCGTACATCCACCGCCAAAAACAATGACAGCGTCTTTCATGCTGATGCTTTGTTCACTGTAGATTTCCTCAGCAGTCAGTGCAAAACCCATATTGTGCATCTTTTGAATGTTGAGTTTTTCAATCAATGGCAGCATCCACATGCCTTCATCAGCTTTGATGCCGGTGTAGATTGTCAGCGACAGCATCAGTAAAATTATTTTCTTCATATTGATATGTTCTGTTTGTATGAATTTGGTATAATTAAACACAAAGATAGGGTTTTTTGGCGAATAGTGATATGGTGAATAACGAATAATAAATCGCATAAAATCAAAAACCGTGAATAATTATTGAATATTTTGACTACATAACATTTCTCTAATATTTTTCACAAGTTGAATATAAGTTTTACTAAATTTATTTATCTTTGGATCAAATTTATGCATTTAAAACTTTCTATTCTATCAATCTCAAAATTAATCTCATGAAGAAAAATTTTTTATCCGTTATCAATGTATTCCTCCTGGCAGGAATCGTAAGTATGAGCATGGTATCGTGCAAAGCAAAAGAAAAAGCGTTGAATTCAAATGATCTTGGTGAAGTCGAGTTAATTATTCCATGTTCAGGGCCGGATTATCAAAGTAATTCCAAGGTGCTGCGCTATTCGGCGTTAGGAGAAAGTATGGATCAGATGACAGCGAAAAAAAAAGCCATGAGTGAAGCCCGTGCCGGTTTGGCTGCATCACTTAGCACATTGGTTAAGGGTGTTACCGATAACTATGTTAAATCGGGAAATTTCAATAATGCTGAAGAGCTGATGACCAGGTATGAAGGACTGACCAGAGAGGTGATTGATCAGAGTATAAACGGGTCTACGGTTATTTGTGAGAAAGCTACAGTCACCAAATCACGTACTTACAAATATTATGTGTGTCTTGAGCTGGGTTCTAACGATATTTTTGAGCAAATCAACAAAAAAGCGACCAGCAATGAGATGCTAAAAGTCGATTATAACTATGAAAAGTTTAAAAAGACTTTCGAAGAAGAAATGAGTAAATTAGGTAAATAAATTTCAACACTCATACGGGCAGGGTGTTTGATCCGATTGGATTCAGACACCCTGCCTTATGGTCGGTGATCGTGATATTGACAGATGATCCATTCAGACAAAAGGTTTTTTTTATTATTATTCTCAGGCATTTTTTTGCTGATATTAGTAGCCGGCTGTGCTTCAAAAAAGTACGCACGACAAGCCGTAAAATATGAACAAGCTGAAATGTATGGTCAGGCTGTGGATCATTATGTTTTATCCCTTCAGAAGAAATCTGAAAAAAATGATGATGCACGAATTGGATTGATGCGGGCAGCGAAAAGGTTCGGCGATGAACTGGAGTCTAAAATTAATGATGCATATACCGCATTACAGGATAATCAGGTTGTGACTTATTTCCTCGAATTGCAAAATCTGCAGAAAAAGGCGGCTGATTACCGGGTTGAACTGGAAATCAGTCACAAAGCCCGGGGACAATTTGATGAAGCGAAAATCCGCCATTTACGGGTAACTTATACAAAAGCACAGGAAGCGCTCGATAAAGAGCAGTTCAACGAGGCCGAGAGATTGCTTCGGGAAGTGATGAGCATTGACCGGAATTATGAACGTGCCATAGAATTGCATGCTTATTCCAGTTGTGAGCCGGTATACAGAGAGGGACGAAAGTTTTTTGACGGGAGATTGTACCGGTCGGCTTATTATGCTTTGGGTAGGCTGTTGAAAATCAATCCGGCGTATAAGGATGCCGCCGCCCTGCAAAAAGAAGCTCTGCAGTACGCAGTACTTACCATCGCTATTCAGCCGTTTAGACAAGCATCTTCTTTCCCCTTTCTGGCATCGGAAATTGAGCAAATGACCAAACAGGAATTTGTTAAACAAGCTGATCCTTTGTTGAAAATAGTCTCTACCGACTATACGCGGCGAATGCTGGAAGAACAGCGGCTCGCCCTGCAAAATAATTTGCCATTTGATGCCAGCCTGGTGATTCCCATCAGGATGTATTTATCCGGAGATATCAAAAGATCGGTATATTCCGTTTCGAAAATCAATAAAACGGAACGAAAAGCTTTCTTACGTTATACAGACAGAAACAGGCAACAAAAATTTAAAAAGGTGTATTATCTCGAATGTTCACAAACAGCTAATGCAACCATTCAGTTCGGCTATGAATTTATCCGGGTGGAGAATGCCGTTGTAGTTGCAGCTGATGCCATTGAACGGACTTTCACGGATCAGGTCGTTTACGCAAGTAGTGAATATGACTACCGCGATTTATATCCGGGTGATTGGGGTGACGGAAGGAGAGATACAATGTATACGGATCTGGTGCGTGTGAACAGGATGAAACAGTTGTTTGAAGCCCGTTCGGTGATAGCGGGGAAGTCGTATTTTGAGCAAAATTTTGCATCGGTTGCAGCCACAGAAATGTTTAAAAAAATCAGTGCTTATGATCCGGAGAAATAAATTCCCGTTAAATAGTACAATTTATTGTCTCATGTTGGTGCTGTTGATGCAAAGTGTCAATATGCATGCATTCTTCAGAAAAAAAACAGTCCCGGATTGGGTGAATACCCAGCTTTCCGACCCGGATTACTTTGTAGGTATCGGATCTGCACCTATCTATAAAAAACAAAATACCCATGTTGAGAGAGCCCGTAAAGATGCGCTCAATGAATTGGCATCCGAGATATCGGTACAGCTTTTTTCTTCTAATGTGTTGGTAACTTTAGTCAGGAATGATAAAATCAAGGATGAATTTAATTCCCTGATTCGTTCACGGGTTTCCACCGAACTGGATGGATATGAGCTGGTAAGTACTTATGCCGATAAAAAAAATTACTGGGTTTACTACCGTTTGTCGAAACAGAAATACTACGAACAACAACAACTTAAGAGACAAGCAGCAGTACAGAATGCCGTTTCGTATTTCAAGCTGGCATCCGATGCAGAGAAAAATAGTGATTTTAAACTGGCACTGGTAAATTATGCAAAAACAGTCGATGCCGTTAAACTCTATCTGAATGAGAATATCGTCGCATCGATCGACAACAAGGAGGAAAATCTGATTGTTCAGTCCTTTGCCCGGTTGAATGCTATTTTATCTTCGTTGAAAATTGAGCCTTTACTCCCTGAAATTCACGTGATGTCATCTGGTGAAATTAATCGCGACAAACTCACTTTCCGCCTGGTGGATGAGAAGGGTAAGCTTGTGTCCGGATTCCCATTGTTGGCGCATTATTCTGAAAGAGCCATCCAACCGGCAAACATGGTTACAAATGAAAAGGGGGAGGTTCAGTTTTCGATAGGTAAGATTCGTTCTTTAAATAAAGAGGAAGTTTTCCGGGTAATGCCGGATGTCAATGCCATTCTAGTTGAATCGTCTGCCGATTTTGTCGTTCGAAAAGCAATACTCGACATGTCGATAAATACACTTTCAGTTCCTGTGCATATAACTAAACCATCCATCCGGTTTGTTGTTAAAGAGAGGAACGTGGGAGTTGATATTTCAGATGGGATGGTTGGAAAAACCTTTACTAATCTGGGCAAATCGGGAGGATATATATCAGAAAATAGCAGGGAAGATTATGTCTGTATTGTTGAAACCGATACCAAACCACAAAGTTTTAATAATGGTATTTATACGAGTCTCCTGACGGGTAATATTGTCGTTACAGATAACAACAAGAAAATTAAATATATTGCTGAAATTACACCGGTAAAAGGCATGCAGTTGAGTCCTGAAAAAGCAGGGATTGAAGCGTACAATATATTTGTCCAGCAAATCAATACGCGTTATTTCAGGGAGATAGAAGAAGCTATTCTAAAATAATTTAATTGATTTGCCTGTTTTTTTTCAAAACTTTTTTGAGAATTCAAAATTAATAGTATCTTTGCACCGCTTTAGAAGTAAAGATCTTGATGTAAAATATCGGGCGTTTAGCTCAGCTGGTTCAGAGCATCTGCCTTACAAGCAGAGGGTCGGCGGTTCGAATCCGTCAACGCCCACATCAAATCGATATTATTATAAAACACACAACTTTTTCGGGCGTTTAGCTCAGCTGGTTCAGAGCATCTGCCTTACAAGCAGAGGGTCGGCGGTTCGAATCCGTCAACGCCCACTTGAAAAAACCGACATATAGTCGGTTTTTGTCGTGTATATACCTTCCTTAAAAGTGCAACATAGTTCAACGCCATAGAGCAACGTTGCTCTTTATCATTGAGCAATGTTGCTCAACAACGTTGAATGCCGTTGCACTATCATCCTGAGCGAACTTGCTCTTCCTCCCCGAACGTAATTGCATAATAGCTCAATAAGCCCTTTGCAGCATCAAAATGAGTTACTTGTTGCACCGATTTGCAAGGCTTGTAGCATTAAAATTCAAGGCTTGTAGCATCAATTTGCTTACCGTGTTTTATCGTTTACAAGGGAGTGCTATGTTTAATACGATGTAAGATTGATCATAAAAATTGGATTTTGAATACCTTTAAATGATTTCTCTGAGTGTTGACATTTTATGCTAAATTGTGTTAGATTCCTATGGTTGAAATTTTTCTGATTTTTGTGTGTAGTGAAGATTGTAATTTAAATTTTGTTGTTACCTTTGGACTGGAAAAATCGGATTTGATATAATAAACCCTATGGCTTTACCTATAAATATTGAAGAATTACTGCACGGAAATACGGTTGAATGGGATCGAATTGAGTTAAAGAAAGGATGGAATCCTGAGGATGTCATTCACTCGTTATGCGCCTATGCCAACGATATTAATAATTGGGATGGCGGTTATATCATTATTGGAGTCGAAGAGGAAAATGGGAAAGCCAAGTTACCACCTATTGGTTTACAAATTCAGGAACTGGATGCCATCCAGAAAAGACTGATTGAACTGGCTCATAAGTTAAGTCCTATGTATATCCCTGTTTTTCAGCCTTATTTAATGAATGAGAAGCAGATCTTGGTTGTTTTTGCTCCTGCTGGTGATAACAGACCGTACAAAGCCCCAATTAGTTTAAGCGAAAAAAGAACTGAAAGAGCGATGTATATAAAACGCGGCTCAAAAACGGTAAAAGTAAAAGATGGTTCTGATGATGAGAGAAGATTGTTTGAACTCACAGCACGAATTCCATTTGATGACCGAATAAACCAAACTGCTAAGTTGGATGATTTGAATTTACGTTTGATACAAAGTTATTTAAAAGAAGTGATGAGCTCTTTGTATGATGAGAGTACAAACATTCCATTCGCTGAATTGTGCAGACATCTCATGATAGCTAAAGGTTCGGACGAACTATTACGACCAACAAATGCCGGCTTGTTACTTTTTAATGAGCATCCTGAACAATTCTTTTCTGGAGCAAGAATTGAACTTATTATTCATAAAGACAAAGTTGGGAAAGACTATAGCGAAAAGATATTTACAGGAACAATCGTTCAACAGATTAGGGATGTGTTGCAGTATTTTAAATCAAATGTTGTTGAAGAACAGGTGATTAAGTCACCTAAGCAAGCCGAATCAATACGTTTTTTTAACTATCCTTTTCAGGCCATTGAAGAAGCCGTAGTCAATGCTGTTTATCATAGAAGTTATGAGCGAGAAAACCCGGTTGAAATTCAAATTCATAAAAATAAAATTGAGATATTGAGTTTCCCGGGTCCCATGCCCCCAATCAACCAAGCTATGCTTAATAAACAAAGAGTCGTAGCACGGGATTATCGAAACCGTAAAATAGGTGGATTTCTAAAGGAGTTAAAGCTCACGGAGGGTAGGGGAACTGGATTACCTATTATTCACAACAGTTTGGAAGAAAACGGTTCGCCCCCACCTGTTTTTGAGACTGATGAGAATAACGCTTACTTTTTGTGTGTTCTGCCTGTTCATCCATTGACCGGCCTTGTTGATCATAATGGAGCCAAAGATAGAGCCAAAGATATTGTGTTGAAAATAAATTCATTAAGTGATGTTGACACATATCTTAGGCTCTCCGAGAGCCAAAGATGGAGCCAAAGATGGAATCAAGTTAGAACTCAGTTAGTTTCTTATGTAGATGAAATACTTTTGCGTGTGTTGAACTTTTGCACTGAGCCAAAAACAAGGGAAGAGATTTTTGTTCACATTAACTTGTTCAATAACAGTAAGAATTATAATAAGTTCTTAAAACCTATTATTGAGCTCGGTTGGCTAAATTTAACGTTACCTGAAAAGCTCACTAGCAAAAATCAAAAATATATAACTGCCAAACACGTTCGCAAATTGGTAGATCAACCAACAAACCAACGAATTCTGGTAGAGTCCTCAAATATCGCTTCCGTTGAATATGACAAAGAAACTCGGATTTTAGAAATTGAATTTCATCACGGGGCTGTTTATCAGTATTTTGATGTGCCCAACGATGTGTATGAGGGATTGATGAATTCGCCGGCAATGGGAAGTTATTTTATGAATGAAATAAAGAGTATATTTGAAAATAAAAAGAAATAAGATTTGCTGATAGTATTTGGAAGCAGCTGTCTGCAAGGATGTAGAATAGAAATAAAAAGCAAGAAAATATGATTACACACGACCCCTCGGAATATATAAGAGGAATTCAACAGATACTTATCTCTGATAAAAAGCGAATTGGTTTTTTATTTGGAGCTGGAAGTTCATATGCTTCGAAAAATCATAGTTCATTAACTGTACCTACAATTGGAATGATGACATCTGAAATTATTAAAGAACTTTGCGACAAAGAACCTATATATAAAGTCGTTTTTAAAGAAATAAAAGAAGAAATTGGGGAAGAAAAATTCAATATGGAAACAATTCTGTCTAACCTTGAATTGAAATATTCAATAATAGGCAAATCAGTTATAAATTCTTTAACTAAAGATCAATTAGAAGTATTAATTTCTGAACTAACACAATTAATAAGAAAAAAAGTAAGTGTTCACAATGTACGTCTTTGTGATATTTCCTCAAAGAAAGAATTTTCTCAAATTGTTTCAAAAGGTATTGTTGAGCAATTAGTGCAAACAGATTTTGCCAACTGGATTGGACAAGCAGAACGAAATTACCCAATTGAAATATTTACCACAAATTATGACTTTCTTTTTGAGCTCGGTTTAGAACATAAAGAAATACCATATTATGATGGATTTTGCGGAAGTTTTAGACCTTTTTTTAATCCTGAATCTGTTGAAGACTTTGGGTATTTATCAAAGCAAACGAAATTATGGAAAATTCACGGCTCATTGGGTTGGCATTTTGATAAGGATACAGAGAAAATTTTAAGAGTAAATCCTGATGAAGATGATATTTTAATCTATCCATCCTCATTGAAATATAAAGACTCAAAAAAACAGCCTTACGAAAGTTTACTTGATAGATTATCAAACTTCTTAAGAAAAGATGATACAATTTTAATCACTTGCGGATATTCTTGGGGTGATGAACATATAAACTCAAGACTTATTTCCGCTTTAAAAACAACTACAACCTCTCACGTTATAGGTCTCTTATATGATAACCTAGATCCAATGACAGAAACTAGTAATATAGTAAAATTTGGACTTGAAAACTCTAAAATTTCTTTATATGCTTCAAGAAGTGCAGTCATTGGTAGAAATTTCGGAAATTGGAAGTTGAAATCTGAACCTACAAAAGACGATACAATTAGTCTAAATTTATATTTTGATGAAGATGGACATGTTGATTCAGAAGAATTAAAAAAAGAATTTATTGGAACAGAAAAGTGGACAGGCAGTGGACAATTCATTCTACCAGATTTTGGCAAACTGGTTAAGTTTTTAAATGCTATGATTAGAAATAACGAGATCAAAAATTTTGGTGCAAATGTCAAGAAGTAAGATTACAGAAATTGGCGAAATTGATAGTATTAGTGGAAATAGTATTTCCGTTAAACTCTTTGACAGTATAAAGTCAAATATGCCTGTTATTGATGGTGTCGTTTATCGTGTAGGTCAAATCGGTTCATTCGTTAGAATTCCTTTGGGTTTTGCAAATCTTTATGGTATTGTAACTCAAATTGGTTCTGGTGCTATCCCTGAAGGTTTAAAGGAAATATATTACAAAGATTATGACACTTTTAAAAATACACGTTGGATAAACATAGTTTTGGCAGGAGAACAAGTTGGAAAAAGGTTTGAAAGAGGTGTAACACAATATCCCACAACTGGTGACAAAGTCCATTTAGTAACAATAAATGATTTGGATATTATTTACGGAGGTTATGAAGATGCCAATTCAATAACAGTTGGAAACATCAGCGTCTCTGAAAGTCTTGATGCGAAAATTGATTTAGATAAACTTATTTCAAGACATTGTGCGATTGTAGGTTCAACAGGAAGCGGAAAATCTAATTCAGTTTCCGTTTTATTAGAGGCAATCGCAAAAAGAAATTTTCCAAGTTCAAGAATATTAGTTATTGACCCACATGGTGAATATAATGATGCTCTTTCAAAATATTCCCGTGTTATAGAAATAAGTCCAAAAAATATTAAAAACAAGCTATATATTCCTTTCTGGGCATTACCTTTTAATGAGTTAATGAAAATATTTTCAGGAAATTTAACGGATGCTAATCGAGAATACATAAGAGAAAAAGTTGTTGAAGCAAAA
>JARKQF010000046.1 GCA_029973975.1 Paludibacter sp. | reverse complement strand
ATAATATCGTAATTAAACATCTGTGTCGATTTGAGCCAGTTTGTTTCATCCAGATTTATGTCATATATATTTGCCAGATACGTTTCATCTATTTTTTTGAAACGGTCATTCCCATATCCATTGATATTATCGGATAACATTGCAAACTTTTTCTTCTGTGCGTCGGTCAGATCATAAGTGTAATTGTCGATAAGGCTTTTAATAATTCCAACGATGGTATTTTCCAGGACTTTATCATTGAAGTAGATATTTTTCACAATGTATTGCGCTTTGAACGGATCAGAGATCTTGACCCGTAGCCGGTCAAAAATCTCATAGGCTTTATTGAAGGCGCCAAGCCACCATTCTTCATCTTTCAGCAAGTCGCATCTTTTATTGTAAAAAATTGCCCTATTGTCATCATCCAATAAATAATCCGCCAAACTGGCCTTGGGGTAATCCTCCTTGTATTTTTTACATACATCTTCAATGTAGGAAACAGTATTCAGATTTTCTTCTTTCAGGTTAACGGTCATTATTGGATGGTTATCATCGTACTTGTTTGCCCCCAACGCTATAATATTGTAGGCGAAAACAAATGTATCGTCCCCGGAGATAACATTGAGTATTTCCATCCTGACCTTATGGGCAATGGTTTTGTCAATTTCATTCTCACTTTCATTGAAAATTGTTGAGGGTGACTTATTTGCATAATATTGTGCATGACTCCGGTATCTTGCATCCGCAAAAAGATACTGATTGAAATAGGCTTCTGTCTGTCTTTTATTATTTCTCAAAGAGTAAAGATCGTAAACAGCTTTTTTACCAGATCATAATGGTAAATTTTTTTCTTATTAATCTCAAGGTATTCTTTGGCTCTCATAACACATTCATTCTCTAATACGACATGAAAAACTTCTAACCAAAATTCAGATAATAATTACCCAAGCTATTCTGTTGGGTTACACAATGAACCTGACAAGATTATTCAATATAGATAACCCGATATCCGGTGGCCCAGAGGTAGGGCACAAAAACAGTAGCCGAATTGTTGCGCAAAAGAATAATCAGATTCTGTCAATTTTTCAATCCCCTCTAACTATCATGGCGTGCAGGTATAGATTCACGCTATGATAGTGATTTACACCTCTATTATAATTACTAAACGATTTTCGGGTAGTTATGGTTTTGTTATTGAAACAGGATGTTTCTTGGGTGAAATAATTGAAGGGAACATCGACAGGTTGTGACAGGACGGAATATTGGGGTTGATCGGGTAAAGCGGGTAAACGATTGTGATATACAGAGGCAAAATTGGATTCAATGAATAGTTATAGTGAATGTTTTATTTTTGATGTTTATGGACTTTTGCTCGACCAGGGCTCGACCAAATAAAAAAATCACCTACGGTTTTCGGCCGTAAGTGATTGAGCGGCAAACGAGACTCGAACTCGCGACCCCCAGCTTGGGAAGCTAGTGCTCTACCAACTGAGCTATTGCCGCATTACAGATGCAAAAATAATCAATTTTCATATAATTCCTCTCGGAATAGGAAAAAATTATTTACCTTTGCACCCACAATTGACCGGGATGTAGCACAGTTGGCTAGCGCGCCACGTTCGGGACGTGGAGGTCGGGTGTTCGAGTCACCTCATCCCGACATTAAAAAGGCTGAATGTCAGCCTTTTTTTATTCCTCTTTCGGCGGATTCAGGTAACTCTGCAAAGCTTGCACGTACAGTTGAAAAGCATGCATGCCTTTTTGCGTAATGCGGCAGACAGTACGTGTACGCTTACCGGCGAATCCCCGTTCCACATCAATATACCCTGCTTCGTTCAGTTTGTCGATCTGCACGCTGAGGTTACCGGCAGTAGCACCGGTTTTCTCGCGGAGGTAAACGAAATCTGCCTCTTCCACCGAAATAAGGATGGACATCACAGCGAGACGAAGTTCGGAATGTAATAAAGGATCGAGCGATGCAAACATAACTATCCCCTTCCTTTTGCATAGAGAATATGACCGGGAATGACCATCATCACAAGAAATAAGCCGGCAAAAACCAATATCTGATCAGTACCTTGCGTAAACAGGCAGGCAAGTGATAACACAATTCCCACAAACCCGGCAACCGCTATCGGGGTAAAGCGTATAACCAGCCCGGTGATTGCGGTACCACTCCCCATCAGCAGAATAACGATGAACAGTATCGGTAAATTCCAGAAAAACATAGCTGTTATCGATATCATAAAACCGGTCACCCCTATCACTATCCAGACATACCCAACTACCCTGTCGATATAGGTTTTGACGCCTTTTTCATATTTCCTGATAAGAACGAACATCATAGGACCGGCTATCACCGGGATCAGAAACCACAAATAATGTATCCGGTAATCCCCTGTTGTTGATAAAAAATACCATATCAG
>JARKQF010000024.1 GCA_029973975.1 Paludibacter sp. | reverse complement strand
CTTGTTGATTCTGACATCTGCACTCACATCAGCTTCCAGCGCAGGTTTCATCCAGGCATGCAGTTGGTTTTTTACATCCCATGAGTTGTAAACACCCTTCAACTGGATATTAACAGTGTTTTTGAAATTGTAATTCGCCCGCAAACCAATTCTGAACAACCCGGCATCACTATACACAGCATTGAAACGATTGGTATACAAAGTGGCATAATCACCGGGGATATCTGTTGTGAAATAGCCTTTGTTTTCAAAAAAATATTGATCAACAATGTACCTGTAATCAATAAAGGCATCGAGCAACAGGTTGTACAGCGGCTTCAACTTAAACCCGAAATAAGTATTAATTGGCGTATAGGTATCTTTTACACGTAAATCTGAGAACACATAAGGATTCTCCTCATAAATACTACTCAGTGTAGAAAGACTGAAATCGCCCGTGATACCACCGTAAACCGAAAGCACTTTAGGCAACACCCGCCATTCGGCAGTTATATCGGGGGTCGGATTAAAAGGCTTGCCGTGAATAAAGGAAAAAGCTGTTTTCACACCGGCGCGCAGGAACCAGTTATCCCGCTCCATCAGAAAATAAGGATTCATAGAAAACACCGCGTAATAATCCCAGAAGTTTATTTTAGCAGTATCAGCTTCCTGATAAAACAAGTTTGACAGTTCGAAGTCCATCCCGAACCTGTTTTCTCCAATAGGATTACTGAAACCATATTTCATTTTCAGAATGCTTTCCTGTAAACCGTTGTCCGACCGAAACACATCAAAAGCCATTTCTGCATTGTATTTTTTGCCGGTGGCATTGGGTAACGAACGAATACCCACATGCGCATTGTAGCGCCAAAGCATATCGTAAAGCGGACTGTTTGCCAGTTCATCCAGTTTCACTGTTTGAGCCGAACGCGTAATCCGCTCTAAATTCTGCTCCTTGTAATCAGGCTGCGATATGGGGAAGGTTGAAGAAAAAGCATTTAAATTCAGGGTATCTCCATTCGAACCATAAAAGTTATTTCCGTAATAATTGAAATACTGATGAGAAAATCCCAGCCCGGCATACAAATCATAGCTGTTGAAATAGTGATTATAACCCAGTTTAGCCTGACTGAAAGCATGTTTCTTTTCTCCAAAAGTACCTGTATGTTTCAGCAACAGGTCAAGCCGGTTCTTATCATTTTTGATGATCGGCAAAGCTATATCACCCAAAGTGTTCCAGTAATTCCCGGCACCGAGGCGGATAAAAGCTTCATTCGATTCCCTTCTGCGCTGGTGTAGTACTTCTTCAGCAGAAAGTGTAACAATATTCTTTTCAAAAGGAAGCGGCTGGTAAATTTCGGAATAATCAACCCGTTCTTTGGCAGTATTTACCTGAAAAACTTCAGGAAGCGTGGTTATCTTACCGGCATCCTGTATAACAGGCTGAAATTCTCTTTCTATGGTTACGTTTCTGTCGGTTTGTTCCTGTGCAACAACAGTGTTTAGCACCAGAACAGCGAAGAGGATGGTCAGATATTTTTGAATGGTTGTCATATTTCGTTTGGCTTTTAGTTGAACCGAAAAAGGACTGTCGGATTAATTGATAACTTTTGATTTTTCTCGTTTGGAAATGGCGCTCAGGCGTGTATTAATCATTTCCTGAATATCGTCGTTGGTCTTGTAGTTCCGCTGCAAGCTCAACAAGTATTGCTTGGCCTGAAAGTCGTTGTTCTGAGCAATGTAAATATCGGACAATAATACAAACCCACGTGCCAGCCAGTACTGGAAAGGCGTATTTTTCTGGGCAAAGTCAAGCACTTCTTTCTCTGCCGTAGCCAAACTTCCCTGCTGATAGTAAACAAATGCCAGCAGATATTTCGACTCGGCTCCAACGGCTGTACGCGTATCTTTCGATAGCATTTTCAGGTCTTCCAACGCCAGATTAGACTGGTTGGTCGCGATATAGGCCTTGGCCCGGTTGTATTTTGCTTCATTCAGGATGTCTGTGTTCGATTTGGGATCCGCGACAATTTCATTTACGATATTGATGGTACGCTGATAGTTATTAAGCTGATAACTGCAACGCAGAATTCCCAATCGCGCGATATTCTTTTTCTCTGATGACTGTGCTACTTTCTCGAAGCGTTCGAAGAAGTCAAGTGAAGCTTCATAATTCTTTTGATCGTAGGTAATTTCTGCCGAACGCATCAAAGCTTCTTCCATATACTGATTTCCCTGAATCTTCAGCAACTGCTGATATTCTGTCAGCGCCGATGCAAAATCTTTTGAACGGTAATAACTGTCGGCAAGATAATACTGAGCGCTGGTACAATACCGTCCGCCACTGCAATAGTTTTTCAGATACATTTTAAAACCATTGATTGCCTGCGGATAAGAGCCATTCATATATTGTTTTTCAGCAGCAATATAACTGATGGAATCTTCGTGACTGACACTGATGCTCGACACTTTCATGTCGAGGGTCCGGGCATAAGCCAGGTAAGTCGGAACATCATTCAGTTCAATATAAATGCCTTCCAGACTTTGCAACGCGGTGAAAGCTTCAACCGACCCCGGATAATTTGAAATTACCGATTTATAGGCTGCAATCGCCTCCGTGGATTTTTCCTGATTCTGATAAATCATACCGATTTCGAGGGCGGCGGTACGGGCAACCTGCGTATTTGGCAAAAGCGCCAGCAGGCGGCGATAAGTATTCAAAGCCTCGTTTTCATTTCCGACCATGATATAAGCCCGGCCAATTTCATACAACGCATCATCGACATATTCTGAGTTCGGGTAAGTATCTACCAAATCATTCAGTCTGGATATTTTAGTTGTGTATTTCTTTTGCAATCCGGCTACATATCCGCTCTGGAATAAAGCATAATCCCCGGTATTCGGACTCAGGTTAGCAGATCTGGCATAGAACATTTCCGCATTACGAAAATCTCTTTCATAATAATAGCAGTCACCAATACGATTTAAAGCATCAGCAAAGATGTCAGAAGATTTATTCCGCTCCAGATTGGTGTATTGCGTGAAGAAATCTTTAGCCAAAGAGAAACGTTGTTGTGAGAAATAGGCGTAACCCATGCTATAATGTGCGGCCACATAATTTTTACTGTTTCTCACATTGGAAGTATTGAAATAAGTCTTCAAGTCGTTGATACTGTTATCATGCATACCCAGGCGGTAATAGCTCTCGGAGCGCCAGTAATAACTTTCAGCCACATAACTTCCCACGGGAAGGGTTTGAATCGAAAGCGTGAAATAATCGACCGCTTTGTTGAAATTCTGCTGAGCAAAAGCTTCTGTTCCCAATTGATACAAGATATACTGTTTCGCTTCCAGGATTTTATCGTTGGGTTGCGCGATACGCTGAATCGACTGATAGGCTACTTCGTAATTATTGGTCGACATATATTCCAACGCCAGGTAACTTTTCACCTTGTTAGCCTCCCTCGAGTTCGGGAACTCAGTCAGAAACTGTTCGAAAGCACTGATTGATTCTCCAAAAGCAGCTGTTGTTTCGTAAGTTGTCAACGCGTAATTCAGCAAGGCTTCTTCACGCACCTGTTTGTTGAAATTCGTACGCAAGGCAGCCTCAAACGCCAGACGGGCATTGACCTTGTCCTTGATTTTAACAAAAGCATTACCCATGTGAAGATAGGCGTTTTCCGTCATTTCATCCACTTCGGTGGTAACCTTTTGCAAATACGGAATCGCAGAGTTGAACCTGTTGGTACGGATATGCGCGATACCCAGGATATACAAATCTTTTCGTAACACCTGTTGCGAAAGACTCTCATATCTTTTCAGGTAAGCAATTGCATCTTCAAAATTACCGGCTACATAAGCCACTTCCCCTTTAATACGATAGATCTCAGCATTGTCGGGGTGATTAGGATAATTGGTCATGATAAAATCACCCCTTTTATTCATTTCATTCAGATCACCTAAATGATAATAAATCTGAAACAGGTAATAAGCTACTTTTTCCTTGTAGCGGTCACTGTTTTCGAGTCCCAGAAAATCAGGCAAAGCCGCGTTGTAATTATGCAGGGTATATTCGGCGTAAGCATAATAATAGGTCGCTGCTTCCTTGTAATCCGAATCCTTTTGTTTTAAGTCTTTGAAAATGTCGAGCGCCTGATGAAAAGCGCCGGTTTCGAGAAGCGCATATCCTTTACAAAACAGAAAAACGATTTGCTCCCGCTGCCCGAAACGACCGGGATTCACCTGATTAAAATAATCCAGTGCCGCCACATAATTTTTTTCTTCGTATAAGAGCGTTCCGAGCATGCTATTAACCTCATCGAGAAAAGTCGTATACGGATGTTTCTTCAGAAAATTCTGAATCAACATAAACGCATTTTCCTGCCGGAGTTCATAGGCATTCGCTACCATATAATATTCAGCTTCATGCCGCTGACCCGCCTGGATATTTTCAGCCGAATTGAGAAATGACTCAAAACTCCGGTAAGATGCCACATATTTTCGCTGATCGTACAATTCCCGGCCTTGTTTAAACAGCAAATCGGAATTCGTAAAAACCAATGTCTGTTGGGCATAGCCAATAGAAAACCCGCAAACAAGGAGCATCGATAATAAAAAATTCTTCATACACGTATCTTTTATCTTGTCATTGTATCTTAATCCGTTTCTGGTATTCATTCTTCAGCCTGGTTACCGCCCGCTGCACAGACAAAAATCCGAAGCGATTGACATCCACCTCATTGAGCGGCACAAAAAAACAGTCGGCCACATCATCGGCCGGCACCGGATTTGCCGCTTCCACTTCAAAAAGAAAGAATATATCCAGCGTGGGCAAGGTCCAACCGCTGTAAGTATATTCATTCGGCTCTGTAAAGAGACATGTTCCTGCATCAACTTTCATGCCTAACTCTTCCTGAATTTCCCTGACGATAGCTTGCTCTGCCGTTTCATGGTCATCGACAAACCCGCCGGGCAAGTCCCATTTCCCTTTGGAAGGCTCATTAGCACGCACACAAACCAACAATTCGTCCTTCGGATTAAGAATAAAAGCTCCAACTGCCGCGGATGGGTTGACATACATGATAAAACCACAATGGTTACAACGTTTTGATTTCACATTGTACTGCACAAAATCATCAGATCCGCAAACCGGACAAAACCTGAACAAACGGTCAAATTTCATAAATCATAATCTTTCCCGCAAATTTACATGAATTTATTCATAAAACCTATAAGTCGTCGAAAGTCAAAAGTCAAAAATCAGCTAAAAATGAATCGACATCAGACATCAGACATCGGATATTAGACTTTTGACTTTACTCCTTCTCCGCTATTGTTAATAACTTTTCACTTAAAGTGTTTATTTTATTACAATTAATACCGTATTTTTGCAAAAAACGTGGATCATGAGTCGCAAACTACCTTATACTCCGGAAGATGATTCCAGCGAGATTGTAAAACGATACGAGGCTTTCCTTTCCAACAGAGGGGTTTCAGGCTATTTTGACGTAGAAGAAATGGAAAGTATCGTTGATTATTATCTGCGAAAAGGCCGCACCCGGGATAGTTCCAAAGCACTGGAGTTTGGGTTCAGACTACATCCGAACAGCACGGCTCTGATGTCGAAAAGGGCCAAGATATACCTCGCTACCGGCGATACAAAGAAAGCATTCAACATACTCGAATCATTGAGTGAACAAGGAGATTACGAAGTCATACTGCTTAAAATCGACGCGCTGATCAGACTCGAAAGAAACAAGGAAGCCCATGCCTTGTGTGAAAAGCTGATTGAGTCGGAAAAAAGCGATGTAGACAATGTCTGCCTTGATATAGCATACATTTTTTTGGCACAGTTTGATACTGTTTCGGCTTATAAATATCTCCGGATCGGGGAAATATTCAACCCGTCAAATGAAGAACTGCTTTTCGAACTGGCTTTTTGTTACGAGCAAATCGAAGAAACTGAGAAAGCAATAGCTACCTACAATAAAATCATCCGTAAAGACCCTTATGCCGCCGAAGCCTGGTTTAATCTGGGACAAATTTACTTTACCAGACAGGATTTCCAGCAAGCGCTGGAGGCTTACGATTACGCACGGGTGATTCGTCCCGACGACTCATTGTCCTGCTTACAGAAAGCGCATACACATTTTCAACTGCAACAATACCCGGAGGCGTTGGAAGAATATCGTGCCTACGAAGCCATGGCGGCTGAAAACTGGCAGACCTATCTTTTCATAGGAGAGTGTTACGAAAGAATGGAGCAATATACGGATGCCATCGTGTATTATCAGAAGTCACTGGATGAAAATGAAGAAAATTTCGAAGCATTGACGGGCATAGCCATTTGTATGCTTGAGCAGGAGCTGTTCTCGGAAAGTATTCCCTTACTCGAACGGGCTATCAAACTCAACGAAAACGCTCCGGATGCCTGGGTTTATCTGGCAGAAGCACTGACCGGCATTGACGACACGGCCGGAGCGCTGATCGCTTATTTGAATTCCATTAATCTTGACGCCAACCAACCAGACACGCTGATGGCTATTGGTAACATATTTATGGAACAGGCTGAATTCGAACTGGCATTGAAGTATTATAAAGAGGCGCTGCAATGTGATGAACACCACGAATTGGAGAACATACACCTTTTCATGGCAGTGGCCTATCATCATACCGGAGACTACATCGCATCGCAGGAATCGTTAAAAAAAGCAACGAATGAAAACTTAGATGCGTTGAAATTGTTCTTGGAATTGTGCCCGGAATAGCGGAAAACAGAGAGCGGAGAGCGGAAAACTAATAACGAATAGTGAATAGTGCTTAGACATTAGACTTTTGACATCAACAAACAAAAACAATGAAGAAAACTTTTACAATTCTTTTTTTGAGTATTTTCAGTTTGGGTTTATTTGCCGCCGAACCGGCTGAACCTGAGAATTTATCTATAATCAAACAAGTTGAGAGCTGGTACGAGCAAAACATGAATTACTTTACCATCACTCTCCTGATGACGGTTGAAAGTTCGTTTATTCCTTTTCCTTCCGAAGTTGTTATTCCGCCGGCAGCCTACATCGCGAGCAAAGAAGGCAGTCACCTGAATATCTTTTTAGTCGTGCTCTTTGGTACCCTCGGAGCCTTGTTGGGCGCATACATCAACTATGCACTGGCGTACTTTCTCGGCCGACCGCTATTGCATAAGTTTGCCGACAGTAAAATCGGTCGTTTGTTGTTATTGAGTTCCGAAAAAGTGCAAAAGGCTGAGGACTACTTTCAAACCCATGGAAAAACGGCCACTTTCATTGGCAGGTTGATTCCGGGCATCCGGCAGCTCATTTCGCTTCCGGCCGGTCTGGCAAAAATGAATCTGTTAACATTCAGTTTGTTTACCTTTCTGGGAGCCGGCATTTGGAACACTATCCTGGCTTTTCTGGGATACATTGCCGAGGGACAGTCTGACCTAATCGATCAGTATTCCCATGAAATCGGATATGGCATTCTGGGCGTTGTACTAATAGTAGGAGCATTTTACATCTACAAGTTCTTCCGTAAAAAGAATAAAAAATGAGGTATTTCGGTTTAATCGGTTATCCGCTGGGACATTCCTTCTCGAAAAGCTACTTTACAGCTTTCTTTGAGAATAACAACATAGACGCCTGTTACGATTTATATCCGATTGAAAACATCAACAAATTACCGGAATTACTACAAACCGTTGAATTAACCGGATTAAATGTTACGATTCCTTACAAAGAAAAAGTAATTCCGTTCCTGGACGAACTAGATGAAACTGCCTCTGCAATCGGGGCTGTCAATGTAATTAAATTCACGCGCAATGCAGATAAAACAATCCTGAAAGGGTATAATTCAGATACTATCGGATTTGAAAATGCCATCCGTCCTTTTCTGAAACCACATCATCGCAGGGCACTGATCCTCGGTACGGGAGGTGCTTCGAAAGCGATTGTTTACACCTTAAAGAAACTGGGTATCGATACGAGTTATGTATCAAGAAACGCTTCTGCGGATATTTTATGTTATGAAGATCTGAATAAGGAAACACTAAATAAACATTCATTGATTATAAATACGACACCGCTTGGCATGTATCCCAAAACAGATGCTTGTCCTGCTATCCCGTATCAATTCCTTACACCTGATCATGTGCTTTATGACCTTGTATACAGGCCTGAAGAAACGCTCTTCATGAAAAAAGGGAAAGAAAACGGCGCTGTAACGGTCAATGGCCTTGAGATGCTGTACGGACAGGCTATCGCTTCCTGGCAAATATGGGCTGAATGAACATCAAAAATACAACGATATGATTGAATTTAAAACGCCTTACACATTCGACAAAGTAGTCAGACTACTCATCGGGCTTACCATCATCGTATTGATTTTCCTTTTGTTCAAAAGACTGAGCGCCGTACTCACTCCTTTCTTCATCGGATGGCTGATTGCTTATCTG
>JARKQF010000009.1 GCA_029973975.1 Paludibacter sp. | reverse complement strand
CTGCGAAAGTTTTACGGAAAGATTCCTCGCTGAAACCCGCCACAAAAATTTCACAATCTGTGTTCGTAAACTATTAACCACCATTTCGATATAAGAAATATCTTTCTCTTTACCTTCTTTCGGAGAAGTGATCAATTCAATACTGTTGAGGAACATTTTGCTTACCATAGCCATTTCGCGCTGCAGTTCTTTCTGAACATCATCCAACGCCCTCTCCGTATCGGACAAGTGCTTTTCATCAAGAAATTCCGGCCAGAGCGGCAGAGTTTCATCTTTGCCGGGCATTATTTTATTCACCAGGGCGGCAAATGGTTTTAAGAAAAAAACAAATATTAATACGATGAGCAGATTCAGTAAAAAGTGCGTCAGCACAATCTGCTGGGCCGTGTTCGAAGAAAGAGCTTTCAGCAGCAGCAGAAAATACGGCATAAATACAAGAAACAACACAACGCCGGCGCATTTGAAAACCAGATGAGAAACAGCGCTTCTTTTACCGCTGACGTTGGCGACGGCGCCTACGAGAAGAGCTGTCACGGTTGTGCCGATATTCGCCCCCAGCACAACGGGCACGGCGTTTTCCAACGCAACGATACCCTGCTGCGCCAGAATAACCATGATACCGATGGGGATAGCCGAGGCGTGGACAATTCCGGTGACGACTATGCCCAGTGTAATGCCGAACAGCGGATTTTTGGTTTCGGCGAAAAAAGTCAAAAAGGCGGTTGATGTTTTCAATGGTTCCGCCGCCATGTTTACCAGCTGCAGGCCGAAAAATATCAGTCCGAAATAAAAAATTGTCTCGCCGGCGAATTTCCATCTGCCTCGACCAGCCATCCATAAAAGCCCGCCTGCGGAGATAAACACTGGTGATATTTCGGTAAATTTCCATACGACAAATTGAGCGGTTAATGTTGTTCCAATATCCGCCCCCAAAATTACGGCCAGCGAACTGTAAAAGCTTATCAAGCCGGCGCTCACCAGACCTATTGTCAATGCTATGGACGCTGAGGAACTTTGAAAAAAAACAGTGGAAACCGCACCGGCAAGAAGACCGTAAAAAGGCCTCTCCGCCGCATATTTTATATATTGTTTTATACGTAGGTCAATAATTTCCCGGGTTGTTGAGGAAAGCCTGACAATGCCTATCAGAAACAAAACTATACCGCTTACCGCCATTAAAATTTCTTTCATCTGTCCTTCAACCTGCAAAGTATTTTCTCTGTCCGGTCGTCAATTCCGCTCCGTATGAGCATGAACTAATTACAAATTTATTGTAAAAGCTCAAGAGTAATATTACAGCCGCCGGAATTTAGCAGGATATCCGACCCGCGGTTTTCCGACGGCAGAACCCGAAGAGGCATTAAAACAACCTGCCCTTCTTTGGCCAATCCTGAATAATTTCCATTTTGTTTCCATTTTGTCATTGACAATAATCAACAATCGCGCTTATACCTTAAATTATATAAAATATTATACCGTAGGTATTATATCCACAGGATATAATAGCGTTGCATTTCAACCTCTTTCATAAAACAACAGAGATAATATGACGAAGGATACCAACATTAAATCAGCGGAAGATTCCGTCCAGGACAAATTGGCGCAATTTTCATCGCCGCGAATTTTCAAGCATGGTCAATTATTTGATGAACTAGGGGTCGAAAGGTTTTTGTCCCAGAAAAAACTGATTAATAAACTGAATCATATCAACTTTACCGATGGTCATATCTTTGTTCTTTTTAACAGCGAAATAACAAACGAACAAATCATCGTTAAAGCATATCCCCAACCATGTGTGAAAGATGAACTGGCCTGCCGCCTCGACACGGAAACCAACCCCAGCGATCTGGAGAAATGTTATCCCGCCTATTTAATGATTGAAGACGGATATAATACAATTTTAGCGACAACCGAACTTCTCGGTAAAAATGATAACCAAATCAAAATAACTATTCCGGAAAAAAGTTACTTTATAACCAAACGCCGGACAAAACGCTATCAGTGCGCTGATATAAACTGCAAGGTGATCCAGGGTGATATTCATGTCCCCGGTATGTTGATAGATTTTACTCCCCGCAGTCTGGGAATCAAATTGACCGGAACCAGAAAAATGAAAGGTTTTGATGAAAAAAAATCCGTTTTGATAAATCTCTCCAAGAACGGAATTAAGCTTTTTTCCGGTGTCTGCAAATGCATTCGCAACGACATGGATCTGCCGGACGGCAGGATCGTCTTCGTCCCCCTGAGCGACCAGATGGCC
>JARKQF010000339.1 GCA_029973975.1 Paludibacter sp. | reverse complement strand
CGTATCGCCTCATTGGTCGCATCTTTAAGCGTCATATTGCCCGAAGTTACCGGTACGACTGTCGCCCCCAGCATCTCCATCTTTTTCACGTTCACCTGCTGGCGCTCCACATCGGTCTTGCCCATATAGACAGTACAGGGCATCTGCATCAGTGCGCAGACAGTCGCTGTAGCTACACCATGTTGTCCTGCTCCCGTCTCAGCAATAATACGTGTTTTACCCATTTCACGGGCAATCAATATCTGTCCGACCGTATTGTTGATCTTGTGCGCTCCTGTATGGTTGAGATCTTCACGCTTCAGATATATTTTGCAGCCATACCGCCCGGAAAGTTGTTTCGAATGGTATAGCGGAGAGGGACGTCCCACGTAATCACGGAGCAACTGTGCATAATCCTGCCGGAAGCGTTCGCTTTCCATAATGCGGAGGTACGACTCTTTCAAATCGGTCACACATTTGTGCAGGATCTCGGGGATGTACGCTCCGCCGAACTCACCGTAATACCCCTTTTCGTCAATTGCATAATTTTGCATATATCAAATTGTTTAATTATTTTCCAAACTGCTATCCGGTTGGTGATCGTATAATGGGACTTATTCCGCCTCCCCATTCATTTCACTATGAAAACCGGCTCTATTATGAAAAAAGCCTGTCGCAGGATTGCGACAGGCTTTTTATATTTCTGATTCACTATAAACGCATGATGCTCTTCCTTACGACTTTGAGAGTTGTAAGTAGCGCCACCAATATCCGTTTAATAATGAATTGTTCATTTTCCTATGAATTTTGTTTGCAAAGAAAAGTGTTTTATGATTATGATGCAATTATTTTTTCGTTTTTAACATTAATCATAGGCTAAACAACCATACAATATTCACAATCAACACGTATCTTATTGCAACTAAAAAATAATATTTTAGTTGCAATAAATATTATTTTTATATCTTTGTGAAGTGAGTAGAAAAGAAAAAATAGTGAAACGTCTTTTAGCTTCACCCAAAGATTTTTCTTTTGATGAAGCGGTCACCTTATTGAAATTAATGGGATTTGATGAGGTGAAGACAGGAAAAACAAGTGGTTCAAGAGTGAGATTTCGGAATGGGTTATTAGGCAAAGAATTTAAAATGCACAAGCCTCATCCCGATAAAACTTTAAAACAATATCAGTTGAACGATATAAAAACTTTACTTCGAGACTGTAACTTAATTAATTAAAAAATGAAAGCAATAAATATTGACACATTGGAATATAAAGGATACACCGGTACGGTAGAGTTTAGCGTACCGGATAAATGTTTTCACGGACGAGTATTGGGTATAACTCACTTGTTTACTTACGAAGGCAACACTTTTGATGAACTGGAAGAAGACTTCAAGGGATGTATAGATGATTATCTATTCGATTGCGAACAAGAGGGAGTGAAACCGCAAAAACCGTTTAGCGGAACACTGAATATCCGTATAGGATCAGAATTACACAAAAACATCGCCCTTGAAGCAAGAAAAAAAGGAGAAACCCTGAATAGTTTTATAAAAAAAGCCTTACAAAAAGTGATGTTGT
>JARKQF010000321.1 GCA_029973975.1 Paludibacter sp. | reverse complement strand
GTTTTCGGCATCGGCAAAGTAAACTAAACTACGAATTACATTGTAAATGGAATTTGTATCGTATTTTGTTTTGTAATATTCCACCATTTCGTTCAATGAAAAATGCTGTAACAGGAAATACATGTCAATAAAATCTTTTTTGGTTCCTCTATTGGTGATCGCAGCAAGTTTCATCGAAGCAATATCTTTCAATCCCGACAACTTTATCCCATCATCTTCAATTGGCTCTTCCAGCCATTTGTAAGGGTAGTTTACGATATCTACTTTCACACCTTCTATTTCAAAAATATGGATGGATTTCGTATTTTGTAAAGAGTTCACTGTAAGCCCCTCGTTATTAAATGTATTTAAAAAATCAATATACGAATTTTGGAACTCACCAAAAAAATCAAGGTCTATGGAATTCCGGTGACCCAATTGCAATGCAAGTGCAGTACCACCGACAAGCCTCGAGTTTTGCAACAAGGGCATTTGCTGTAGCTGTTTCAGAAGTGCCAAAGTTCGTCTTTCGACTGTAAAAGTTCGTAGCATCGGAATTGATTTTCAGGAATACGGGATACTGTTGATATAAAAGCTAATGACTTTGGGAACAGGCTTCTTAAATCTTTGGCTATGGAAGCGATTTGCTCCAAACCGTAATAATTAAGTATAGTTTTCCAATCGTCCCATTGACCATAATCGAGCACACGGTTGACAATAAAAGCTTTATGCTGCACCATATCCAAGTCATCAGCATTTACGTCCCAAAACAGATTGGGCGAAAAGACAGGAACGTTATTTTTATTGTTTTTTCCCATTGTTCTCAGATGCGTATGGATATCCATTATCGTTTTTACTTGTTCAAAAATAAGAAAAATAATCCGTACAGCAAAGAATGAGAAAAAATATGGCAGGATTTATCAAGCAGATGGTGAGATTGGTTCTAGGTTCTACATCAGCAACATTGATTTTGTAATTTTTACCGTCGGCAGATTGTATCTTCAGTTGACTACAAATTGTAGTCGACTGAAAATAGAACTGACGGGTATTGGTGGAGTTAACCTGAGGGGGATAGAAATGTAAAGGTTGTTTTTGCGGGGGCAATGGAACTGAAAATGTAGCAAGAGTCTTATGCTGTCCGGGCAATATTTATTATTCCAAAATCTTCAACAGCCTTTCATTCAAATACAATTTCTCTTTTCCAACTTTTACCGATTTCAAAAATCCATTTTCTTCTAACGTTATTAAATAATTTCCGACTGTTTTGGCGTTTCCGATGTTTTCATCAATTAGATGCTGCCGTTTGGTGTATGGCAACCGGAATAAAATTTCAACCAAATCTTTGGAATAGATTTTTGGCAATTTTGTTTTTATTTCTTCAGCGGTTTTGTCTATTGATTCTGTTATTTTGTTTAGCCGTTCCAAACCTCTTGCAGAAGTCTGCTCTATCATATCCAACATGAACAGGATGTATTCTTCCCACTCATTTTTTTCAGTTACACCACGTAGTCTTTGGTAATATTCCGTCTTATTTTTGATGATGTACTCACTCAAATAAATGGCCGGAGTGTCTAATAACCCCGAAAGTTTGAGGTAGAGCAATAATAAAATCCGTCCTGTTCGTCCGTTACCGTCGGCAAATGGGTGAATGGCTTCAAATTGATAGTGCATCAACGCCATTTTGATAAGGGGGTCTATGCTTTCATCCTCCTCATTGATAAACTTTTCCAGATTTGCCAATTTCTCCCGGATAACGGTTTCTCCACTTGGCGGGGTATAAATCACTTCGCCTTGTGTATTGCTCAACGTTGTACCCGGAGTAACCCGGATAGAGGCGTTGTTTTGTTTGATACACTGCACAATTCTTATGCAAAGGTTGGTGGTGATAAAAGGCTTGGTCTTTAGTTGTTCTAACCCAGACCAAAGTGCTTCCTTGTAACTTAACACCTCTTTCGTTGCAGAATTTTCCACTTTTCTGTCGGCTACAAGGGATTTGTAAAGTTCGTCATTGGTTGTAATGATATTTTCCACTTCGGAACTCGCCTTTGCTTCCTGCAGGTAGATCGTGTCCAGAAACAGGGTAGGATTGGGCAAATTCAACAAAGTACCGTTGAGTTGTGCCAGGGCCCTACCGGCGGAAATGGTTTTGCGAAGTATATCTTTCGTTTCAATATCTGCCTTTGGCGGTAGCAATGGCAAGTCATTATATGGTTTCTTACGGTCAAATTTGCTCATATCTTTCAAGTGTAAGTTTTACTCTCGTTTTTAACACAAGGGCAAAAATACAAAAAAATTACTCTCGTTCGCATAATAAAGGTAAAATTTACTCTCGTTTTTTCGGCTTATTTTCCTGATTTTCTTGATTTGTCATCTTTATAAAGCATTTATCTAATTCTAATATTTTTTTCTCGAATTCCCTTAAATCCCCACATTCTAATCTAATTACGTCAAATGGATCAAAATCATCACGAAATTTATTAAAATCAATTTTAAGTCTACCAACAAATACAGATTTCCAGGGATTTCCTAAAATGTCATTGATTTGAATTATTACTGTAAGTTTATCCGAAACTTTTCTAAAAATCAGAAGATATCTTACTATGTTATTGTGATCAAAATAAGGGATCTCAATCATTGTTATTGAGTTCTTAAAATCCCAACTTGAAGAGGCTGCCCCTCTTGAATAATTAAAGCCCTTTACTCTTTTAGGATTATTCTTATTTGATTGAGGATAAATAGTGTGTACAACTTTAGTTCCTCTATAGATTAGCAAATTATATTTAGAAGTTTCTAAGTCTTGATGAGTATGTTCACCTGTATACATTTCAAAAAGATCGGGCCTTTTATTCTTTTCAACATTTAGGTTTTCATTTTTATATAAAGAGTCAGCAATCATACAATAATCATAGATTGGAACGGAGTCAGGTCGAAACAACCCTTGATCCTGTAATCTGAAATAATAATTATCATTCTCATCACTTGATTTAATCCAATGTGGTCTAGATTGCTGATGCCTTTGAACAATATGTTCAAAACCAGTATATTCATTCCCTTTTGCAAAAATCAAACCATGAATGGGTGAAAGCGTCAAAACTCCAGTCGGCTGCTTTGAAATAGCAACAAACATCGGATCTCTCAAATAAGAGTTCTTAAGTGCTGATTCTTGAATTAAATTTAATTCCTCATAGGAAAACAATATTTCTTCTTCAATCATGATGTTTTTGTATTACAAATGCTTAATTACAAAAATAACGAAAAAGAAAAGAATGAATTTTCCCTTTACGAAAATACTATTCTGTTTTACATTTGTTTTACGTGAAAACTGGTAAAAGTGTTTACTCTATTGTAATACAATATGATAAAACGTATAGAGTGGATCACTCTTAATCACTCGATTCCATACCGTGAAAATTGAGTTCAGGTAATTGATGGACAATATCAACTGTTTGGAGACTGACATTAATCACACTTAGTAGTAAATCGAGAATGTAACGGGGATTTCCAGTCTCGTTGGCCCAATCATTGGGGTCATTTTTAATTTTACTCTTCTTGTCGACTGTAACCTGGTAGCGTTCCATAATCCATTCGATGGCAGATTTCCCGTTCACGATGTACTCATACGCTTTGTCGGGAATGTTGGATATGGTAATCTTGCTATTGAAAATGATGGTGTCTTTTTGCCCTTTCTTGGGAAATCTCATTTTCTGTACTTTGAAATAACCGATATCATCACCGGTAACTGTTACATTCGGGCATGGGGGTATACTCTCGTAATTAATATGAAGTTCAGTAAGCTGCCTGCCAGCTCTGCTGATTTTCCAGAAATGACGGACGTCATCAACGAGGGGAATATTCGGCAACATTTTTTTAAGATCGTTGGCAAACGCTATACGGTAATCAGGGCTATATAGAAATCCATATACATAATAGAAGATATCTTCTTTCGATACATTCTTTCCGTATTGTTTCTGAGCACGACCTAAAATGAAATCCGATACTCCATCTCTACGAATGTATTCATTTTCATCTGGGTCATCGAACAGAGACTTTTGCTGATTATTGTTTTTTTCATAATAATATAGGGGGAAACATTGCGCCTTTTCTATCGTATCGAGATTTGGAACAGCATCCGTCATTAATACCGAAAAATCTTTTGAGGCTCCTTTCCCTGTTAAACAAATTACACGATTATCGTAGTCATTTGTAGGAAAGAGTTGAGGGATTCTTGCAATTTCTTCAATGAGATCTCTCTCGTAATAAAGATATTGTTTGAAAAAGGGCCTATACAAAGAAATGATACAGTTCTCCGTTGGGGTTAGCTCTTGATTATTCTTCAACCTTCGTCTTAACGATCTTGACCAACTTATTTTAGTAGGATCCGGATTAATGAAATCCTCTACTTCTATATCCTCATTGTCACTATTCAAATGATACTCGTTTCGCTGAATGTTATAAAAATCAATTAGTTTGTTTATGTTTTGTAGCAATTTTTTTCTCGACGAATTATTTGCCCAAGCATCCCTATTTGATTTCTGACCCCATGAATAAAAATTGAAAAAAGAAGAATTCTCGTTTTCATTTTTAACAATCGGAATAAAGGTTGAGAATAAATTATTTCTTTGACTTATCCAATCTCCATGTTCATTGGGATTAATCTGAGTCCAATCCATTTTGGGATTATCGATGGAACCAAATCCTGTAATGATTTTAAGTTTTTCCTCTCGATTTAAGTAATCGCCAATATCGTGATAATGGATTGTGGCTTTCTTGTTCGTGGCCTCCGGTTTTTTTACTAACAGAGTAATAGCAATGGGAGCACGAGAACCGCTATCAAAAACATTGCCAGCTTCTTTTCTCCTTAATTCCCCTTGAGTTCGTGCATTTCCACGCAAATTGAAAACCCAAATACTAGAAAACTCTTTTTCAATCGTTTTACGGAAACCGTTGGTACTATTCCCGTCAAGCCATGCTCCATTGGTTACAAACGCAATAATACCACCATGGTCTGAGTTTAACCGGTCTGTACTCCAACGGAAGGCTTTAATATATGAGTCATATAAAGCATTTTTTAGGCCAGCTGAAGATTGGGCAGCGTATGTTTGTGCTATGCGGTTATCTAATTTGGCGTATTTCTGATTTTGAGCATTGTCATTTGCTGATTTTTGTCCTACAGAATAAGGTGGATTTCCAATAATCACACGCACGGGAGTCTTTTTTTGTCTTGCTGCCCGGGCAGAATTCTGGGGAAACGTTTCCGAAAAAAGTTCTTCGCTCTCTTCGGTTTCTCCCAACTGGAAGGTATCTGTAAGAACAATACCCTCAAAGGGTACATAATTCTCCTTTGGCTCTACTTTCCTGGACTTACCTATCAAATCGTGATAAGCGTTTTCGATATTGACTGCAGCGATATAATAAGCCAGTAAAACGATCTCATTCGCATGAAGCTCATGTTTGTATTTTCTTTCCAAGTTTTCATCCTTGATAAGCCCACTTTGTAGTAAACGTGTGATGAACGTTCCGGTACCAGTGAATGGGTCGAGGATATGAATGTTCTCATCTGAGATGGAACGGTCAAACTCCTTTTTAAGTACGTCATCCACCGAATGAATGATGAAATCTACAATTTCGACCGGTGTATACACGATACCTAATTGTTCGGCCATTTTAGGGAAAGCGTTTTTAAAAAACTTATCGTAAAGTTCGATAATTATACGTTGTTTGCCTTCCGCATTGTCGATTCCTTCCACTCTTTTACGCACAGATTCATAAAATCTTTGCAGTTTTTCGGATTCATCCGCTACAGATTCACCTTCTAAGTGATTAAGCATCTTTTGCATTGCTTCTGAAATTGGATTATTCTTTTCGAAAGAGTAATCCTCAAACAAGGCTTCAAAAATTGGCTTGGTGATCATGTGCTGTGCCAACATTTCGATTGCCTGCTGTTCAGAAGTACTGGGGTTGATGTTCTTTTGCAGCCCAACAAGAAATTTATCGAATGCTTTTTTCTGTTCTTTGCGGTTTTCTACCAAATAGGTAATTCGTTCTATCTGCCGTTCCGCTATGATGGCCACATCCTTTGCCCATTGTTCCCAATAACGTCGACTTCCAACCTTCTCTACCATTCGAGCGTAAACTACCTCCTGTAACTGCTCGAATTGCAATGCAAGCTGGTTGGCCAGATTACTTCCTTTTTCGTATTTCTCCGGAGACTCCTGGGCCGGGATAGGATTGTCATCTTCATCAAAGCCATACGCTGGCCTACCTATAAGAATATTAGCCGGTTTTTTCTTGTTAAGGTCTAATTTATTTATCGTAGCATTGAACCGGTCGTCATGTGCCCGGAGTGCATTTAATACCGTCCACACTACTTTGTATCGTTTGTTATCGTCGAGCGCTTCATTAGCATCTACATCAAAAGGAACTACTACAGGAATTACAATATAACCATACTTTTTTCCCGGCGACTTTCGCATCACCCGTCCTACCGATTGGACAACATCAACCTGTGAGTTCCGCGCGGAAAGGAAAAGCACTGCATCTAAAGAGGGAACATCCACCCCTTCACTGAGTACACGGACATTTGTTATGATACGACATTCGTTATCACGGGTATCTTCTTTTAGCCAGCCAAGTAACTGATCACGCACCGGAGCCGACATGGTTCCATCCATATGTTTAGCCACGGGAGAGATCATATTTTCCTGTTCTTCTTGAGGAAGTTGGTCGATATATGATTCTGAAACCGAATTATAAACAGAGGAGATTGTTTTTGAGGTTTCGATATTCGCACAAAAAGCGACGGCACGTTTCATCGGCAGCGGATCTGTATTTTTCGTGAGTTCGTCGTCTCCAATGAACTGTTTGGAAAATGCGTTCACAGTACCGATAATTTTAGAGATATCGTCTGTATCGATTTCTTTTTGATCTTTTGTGAACATCTCCAAAACACCCGGTGGAATATCTTTATCATTCAGTGTTAGGATGAGGACTTTGTAATCTGTAAGTAATCCTCGTTCCACGGCTTCACCGAAACCTATGCGATGGATCTCCTTTCCATATAAAGCATCATCATCCATGGAACATAAAACGGCCTCGGCTTCAGCAGCCTTACTTCTGGCATTATCGTCGTAAAGCCGTGGAGTAGCTGTCATGTATAGCCTTTTCTTTGCCTTAAGAAAATCGCCGTCATGTACTTTTATAAAATCGGATTCGTCCTCTCCAGCCAATGAAACACCGGTAGTGCGGTGCGCTTCGTCACATATAATAAGATCAAATTCCGGAAAACCTTCTTCTATTATTTTTTTCTGAGCCTTTGCTATAACTTCTATGGATTGATACGTGGAAAACACTACCGTCATGCCATTAGGCCGATTCTGTTTAATCTGCCGAAACTGTTGTAAGATAGAATTGGTATCGGTAGAGGCAGGATATGCCAAGTCGACCAGGCTGAAAGAGTCAGAGTCTATATTTTTTTGTTTTTGCTGGCTTATTTTAGGATCTGAGCAAATGGCAATTGCATTGATGGGTTCCATGGCATCGGCACTCCATTCACGAAGAGTTTGTCCTACCAATGCAATAGAAGGAAGAAGAAACAATATAAGCCCTTTGTGCTCTGTCTCGTATTCTGCAATTCTTAGCGATGTGAAAGTCTTACCGGTTCCACAGGCCATGATGAGTTTACCTCGATCGTTTTCCTTGAAGTACTCATGTGCTTTTTCGAGCACAGTTTTTTGGTGAGGATATAATGATTTTTTTGGTGTCCTTGCTGTTTCACCATGAATACCCTCTTCTAACTTTTCCCAATCAACAGGAGCTTCGACAAGATCAAACAGATTAATTCTAACAACCGAAGGTTGTTGATTACGTATCGCTTCGGTAGCATTAGGCCCCCATTTATTCGTGGTCGATATCCATACACGTTGCGAAAATCGAGTGGTTTTCATCTGCTCGTTTAAGAACGACTTGCCAGACGTGGCAAGAAAACTATCAACAGCAGGCTTATCGATGACTGTACTTTCTTGAAAGCATTTACATTGTATGGCCCAATATTCACCATCTGTTGTTCGAGCCACTAGATCTATACCAATATCGTGACCTCCAAAATCGAGCTTACCAGGAAATTCATCCCAAAGCCAAACTTTGTCAAGGCGTGAGGCATACTTAGGATCGGTAAGAAGATAAGCCTGCATTAATCTTTCAAACCTTTCCCCTTTATCCTTTTGCGAGAACGAATACCTGCGATAACGTTCGAGGATTTTTTGAAATGGAGTCATCGTGTATCTGTTAAAATTACCACAAATATAACGATAATTTTGATTGGTAGTCAAAAAGGAATGGACTGAAACCGGCGGTTAAATGTGTTTAAAGATTTGAAATTAATAATCCGCTTAACCTGTGTTGTGGGAGAAAGCGGATTATTGGGATGACTAGTTGTCTAATAAGCTAATATTTTACCCATTTAGGAACTTTGCGACTTTTACGTGATCACTTACTGGTACGGTTACTGGTATGGTTACTGGTATGGCAGGATTTTCATTCCCTCCGCTATTACAGGATTACGATAGTCGTTTGCTTCCGGAAAATTCTCCGGACGAGGGTTCAACATAGAGTCCACCGGCTTTCATGATTATTTATCCCTTATCCTTCCCTATTTCACTCCGCCATATAAATCTAAATATCACACACTTGAATAGCTTTCCTTCCCTTAAAACATCATTTCCTTCCCTAGTTTATTCCTAGTTTATTCCTAATTATCAAAAATCAACTTAATGTATATCAGACATATATATTGTCTTTATTCCTAAAAGCTATTGATTTTATTCCTAGTTTATTACTTAATTGTTCTTTTTTACCCATTTAGGAACTTTGCGATTTCCAATGTTTAGAATAGTATCGCCTCTCATATCCTGTATGATATTATCAATTCTCTTTTTACGCTGTTTTTCATCCATGTAATCGGGCATCTTATCCATTAGTAATTCATCTATTTCTTTTCTGGTAGCGTAGCCGTGTATGTCGATATGCCTTAGAATAAATGACTTGAGTAGTTCCGTATCTAATCCCTTATTACGTGTGTACTGGGCCTTTTTGTCGGTTATCCTGGCTATCTGTGAGGAAATAAAGTAGTTTGGTTTCCGTCCTTCTATAAATCCTTTTTGTTTTAGTCTCCGGGCTGCTTCATCATTAATAGGGACTGATTTTTGAACTTTATCCAAAAGCACGGCATCGGTCAGGTCGATGTCGTCTTTTTTCTCGATCAGGAGCTTTGAGTAATTCTCATCAATGGTATGGCCATATATTTCAAGCACTACTTCATCCATAGTTGACTTTGAATAGTCCGGCAAAGGGAAAAATCGTTGCATCTGGCTTTTATACATCTTATGGATACCGTATCCCATGCTGTCGATCATCTTTAAGGTAACCATCGCATCGGCCAACCATCGATTCCTATATCTCTGTGG
>JARKQF010000306.1 GCA_029973975.1 Paludibacter sp. | reverse complement strand
GTGTACATGGTTATTCCGTTTTCATACTCCGCTTTTACCATAAAATCGCCGTGCACATCCCACAGCCCCGATTTGGGGAATTGTGCAATAGCCTCCACGGAAACAGGTCCTGTGTATTCCGTATCCATACCCCATGCAGCCGAATCAAAATGATGTTGCCCCCATCCGGTAATCATACCCGAACCAAACTGCTCACAACGTAACCATCCGGGGCGCCCATAATTGTTTTGGGGATGAACCCTGATTTCGGTATAGTATACTTCGGGGGTTGATCCGAGCCACATATCGTAATTCAAATTCTTCGGAATAAACATTTCACTTGCTTCAGGGCCGGAGGGGTCACCGGGTAATCCTATTTTCACGGTATGCAGTTTGCCGATCCTTCCGTTTCTCACCAATTCTGCCGCTATCCTGAACTGGGGAGATGAGCGCTGCTGCGTTCCTACCTGAAGGATCACATTCTGACGACGCACCACATCGCTTAAAAGCCTACCTTCCTCAACAGTTAACGATGTGGGCTTTTGCAAATATATGTCCTTTTTAGCCAAAGCAGCGCGGATGGCAGGTTCGGCATGCCAATGATCCGGTGTACTAATAATTACAGCATCAATTTCATTATCGGATAGCATATCAATGTAATTTTCGTACATTTTTGCATTTGAATAGGACTTTTTACCGGTTTTTTTCGTGTAATATTCATCCACATACTTTTTCCCATCCGCCAAACGTTTGCTGTCCACATCGCAAACAGCCATGAATTGCGCTTTATCATATTTTATTGTCTCTGCCATATCATGATCCCGGGCAATTCTGCCACAACCAATCTGTCCGATATGAATTTTATTGCTTGGTGCATTTTTGCCAAACACCGATGAAGGAACAATGGTAGGAAAAACCGCTGTTCCGACTGCTGTTGCCGCTGCTTTTTTTATAAACATTCTTCTTTTCATTTTTATTTGAATTTATTCTGATTTATATTTTTCAAATTCCCCGGCTATTCCGGCCTCGATATGGTTGCCGCTGTGCACAAGCACCCGATATCTGAGTTTGATCACTTCCCCCTTTTTCAGCGTAGTAGTTTTATCATTCTCCGGCCAGTACATGGGGGTGGGGGAGAAAAAACCATAATCGCGCGTGAACCATGGAGCGGGGTACCAGTCGTTGGAAGGATGCTGCATGATAGCCATTCCTTCTATTTTTCCTTGCCTTTTACCATGACAGTCTATCCACGGGGAACGTTTCCCGAAAGTAGCTTTTTCTCCGGTCTCCCCTTCGGCATTGACTATTGTTCCCCCGTTAATCACTGCCAAATCAGGATCCATGCGTCCACTGAACAGCGAATGGTTTGTTTTTTCGATCACCACATCTATCAGTATTTCCATCGTGACATCAAAATCGATTTGGAATTTGCCTTTTGACGGGGCGGAAATAGTAATAATCCGTTTGTCTTTGATGGGAGCATCGGCGCCGGGACGCCTCCAGATGCATTCGTTTTCGATTACTACCTTATCATTGCCTGTTTCAATAATATCGGCTCTCAGGGAAATGATTTGCCCCCTCTCTAAGCCCTCCTGCCAGTAATTGCCTCCGTTTACCCTGTCGCACCCGAAAAAGAGTGAACTATGATGTGGATAATTTGCATTGCGCATTGAGGTTACGGAAGCGTTTGAAGGGCCATTCACCGGAAAGAAAAAGGGATATTTCTCATGTTCCGAAATAATATAATTTGTAAACAGGTTCCCGTTTACTTTTATCTCAATTTTATCTCCAGTTTTTTCTGCAGTTACTTTTGATTGGGGAAAGGCGACATTATGAATAAGCCCGGTAAAAAAAATGAATAATATGATCTTTTTCATGTTTTATAATTTATTTTTTTGAATCAATTTTAATTTCAGGTGTTGCGGCAAAACTATTCCAATACATTTCTGCTGCCTCTTTGTCGATTTTTCCATCAAAGACTATCATCCTGTACTTAAGAATATAATTACTTCCTTTTTGCAGTTCCCACGATCTATGGCGAATAGGGGTAAATTCGAAGAATATATCGCCTCTGCCTCCGTTTGCATCGAGAGGCCAAACGCGCATAGGTTCAGGATGTGCACGATTTGAAGGATGGCTCAGAAAGAGAATCCCCGACCGGCCTTCCTGTACTTCCGATTCCCCTTCCACAATACACCAACGTGCGTTGCTGCCATCCGCATCTATCCTTGTTTTCCCTTCAGATGTCAGCACAGTAGAATTATCCTTCGTCCATTTTTCTGTTGCCCTGAAACCAATGCCACCTCCATATCTGTATGCGTCGAGCATGATACCGTTCGGCAATGGCGTATTTAATATAGTGGTATAGTCAATGATCCTTACTCCGTCGTGTATGTTCCAGGCTCTCACATCCAGAATCTCATTGATTGCTATCTGGTCTTCTCCCTTTGCTCCAAAATCAATATGTTGCTGTAACGCGCGAAAACCTGAAAATACACTTCCTGTTGTTTCGGACAAGAACCCGGCAAACTTCACCGTCCCCTGGCCTTCATACAAATTCCAGAAATCGACTTTCCGGTCATTTATGTGAGTCAATGTCCACGGTCCCCAGATACCATAATGATGATAATGATCGGGAGCCTGCACACGGGTTAATACTTCACCTCCCGGAGACCACAGGGGATGGATGAATCCTGAGCGCTTAAACAAAGGATCAACCCCTTCGGGTGGATACATCGTACCAAAACGATAGCTTAAAATCTGCTGCTCTTTCTGACGAAGGGTGAGGTTTTCGCCCGATTTATAAATGTGAATATCAGTATTTAATTTATTGGGAGAATCTTGTTTTTGAAATTTAAGCACAAATTTCCTTGTTGAATTTTTTGCGGAAAAACCTTCCAATATAAACCAAAGGCGAGAAGTGTAATCCGATTCCAGTTGGCTGTGTATAAGTTTTTCTCCTGAAGGGGTGACCTCATATAATGCGAATGTTTCACTGGTTATATCAGCTATTAAATCATCTACCGAAATCGAAACAGGCGTATTAACGCAAGGTTTTTTAATAATAATTGAAAAGTTTATTGTTTGGGCAGATACACATAAAGAAGATATCCACACAAGTGTGAGCAACATTCCTCTTGATAGATTTGAAGTTTTCCTTTTCATTTCCCTGATTTGTTTAGATTTATATAGTATTTACGTAAACTGTTATTTACAGACAAACTTGAACTTATCCACTTATTTCCATTACTGTCTGTCACTTTATTAAAAAATGCTTATATTCTCCCTAATATCTACCCTAACGCATATTTTGTGTACGTGAACAGCCAAGGTAAATCTTCAATTAATTTTCATTAAGGCTCAGATCACAAAAATAGCTTGGTGTTGTGTTAAAACAAAATATTATTTTTGCATATGAAGGTATAAAATTTGCAGGAATTATTCGGTCCGTTGATTTTTATATTCCACTATAGTAGTTAAAACCGCCGCTTTGGAGCGTCTTTACGGATTTATTTTACTTTTCACAATCTGCTCTATTGCCGTTTGTAATCCCCTGATTTCCGACAGTCCTCTCATTCGCCCGACCAGTGGATAGCCGGGATTGGATTTTCTATGGAAATCATCCAGCATTTTCTTTCCGTGATCTGCCCTGAACGGGATTCTTATGTCTTCGCGTCCTTCGTTTTTTCGCCTGTATTGTTCTTTCAATAATAATTTCACGATCGGATACATATCTATATCTCCATCCAGATGTCCCGATTCATAAAAGCAATGATCATTTAAAAATCTCAGATTCCGGAGATGTGCAAAATGAATCCGGTCTGCGAATTTTTCAATAAACTGAAGTAAGTCATTGTCCTTTCTGGCTGCCAAAGAGCCGGTACAAAAAGTAAGTCCATTGGCAAGGGAGTTGTTATGTGAGAATATCCGCTCAAAGTCTTCTATTGTACTGGCAATGCGGGGTAATCCTAACAAAGAGAAGGGAGGGTCATCAGGATGGATACATAATCGTATTCCATGATTTTCGGCAACCGGTATCACTTCTTTCAGGAAGAAGGAAAGATTATCCCTGAACTTATCCGGGCCTAATGCTTTATATTGTCCTATTGAATGGAGGAATAACTTTTTATAATTATTGGTATCTTCAACGTCACTATTGATAAAACCCTGCGTAACTATGATGATATTGTAGGCAAGTTTTTCTTTCTCCTCATTATCCATAGACTCGTATATTTCCCTTGCTTTCAGGATAATGCTTTCCGGATAATCATCGGTTGCACCCTCTCTCTTTAGAATGTACAGGTCAAAAGCGGCAAAAGTGTGATAGTCAAACAGTATTGTTTCCGTGCCATCGCTGTCTTTGTAACGGAGATCCGTCCTTACCCAATCCAACACAGGCATAAAATTATAGCAGACGGTTTTGATACCGCATTGGGCCAGATTAACCAGGGAAGTTTTATAATTTTCCATATGTTCATCCCGCTTATCCGTTCCTAATTTTATGTCGTTCGATACCGGCAGGCTCTCCACAACACTCCACTTAAGGCCT
>JARKQF010000337.1 GCA_029973975.1 Paludibacter sp. | reverse complement strand
TTTATTTAAGGATGAAATTTCGTGGTGTCCGGCCGGTGATGGGATACGAAGGCAAATTATGGGATTTGATACCCAAATTATGCTTGTAAAAGTAGAATTTCAAAAAGGAGCGATAGGTTCTGAACATTCTCATTCTCATTGCCAGAGTACCTACGTGGCAAGTGGAGTTTTTGAATTCACCGTGGACGGGATCATGAAAAAGGTCAAAGAAGGGGATGGAATATATATTCCCCCGAATGTAGTGCACAGTACGAAATGCATTGAGCAGGGAATGTTAATAGATGCCTTCAGCCCCATGCGGGAAGATTTTATTTAAAAGAAAGTTTGCTGCGTATGAAAATGAGATTTATCCTGCTTCTGTTGCCTTTGGCAGTCGACTGAAAAGAAACCGGGTTCTGCAAATTCATTTATTCTTTCAGATCCATAGTTATATACATCAATTTCACTACGGGTTGCCATTACCAGGATATTACCATATTTTGAATTTCCTCCTGCTCCAGAGGCATGCGTGTGGTTGAATCCATGTATTTTCCTATTTCTGTCGTATTCTGAAACTTTATTTCTCATCTTTATATTATTTGATCCATTGTTTATGATACAGGTAATTATGCAGTCGAAAATTAAGAGGATACTATCTCATTTTTTTGTGATCATATGTGGCGCATCGCTTGACTCAAGCGCTTTCATAGCCGTAACGTCATTTTTTTGGTTTGCAGCATGATCATAAAAACTCCACCCCGGAAAAGTCAGGTATATTGACTTTCCGGAGTGGGCCAGGATTTGAAAGAGATGATAAATCGATTTTTTACTGTTTCAATATTTTCTACTCTGGCATATTCCGGTTAACAAGATATCCGAAGATACTTCTTCTTTTAATTCGTATCCGGTCCAAGCACAGTTCCTTCTTTGGGAACTATTAAAGGTTCAACATTGTTTTCTGCTCCAGGATAACCAATATTCTGATTGATGATTCCTCTTATATTTGTATTTATAGCATTTGCAGGAACGGGCCATAAAACA
>JARKQF010000257.1 GCA_029973975.1 Paludibacter sp. | reverse complement strand
TTTTCTCAATCATGAAAAAGCTCGAAAAAGCCACCGGAGACGCATAAAATATAATGGATTCAATGAGGTACAGATTTGCCGATGAAATTGATAACTAACCGGTCAGGCAGTACATGAGCAATGAAATTGCTTACACTGTAAATGCAAAAGCTCAACTTCACGTCTTGGTGTCTTGGTGGCTAATGGCCACAAAGGCACTAAGGCTGAAAGTACGGGCGAAAAATTTTTCGCCCCTATTTCCCATTCTCCAATCCCCGACCTCCACTTTTAGCTTTTCACTTCTCATTTCTCGTGAAAGTTCACGTAGATCATCGCAGAAAAAAGATTCAATCAGCGAGAAAAAGTTCAGAAAAAGATTTCACGCAGATGTACGCAAAATAGTTCACGCAGATGTTCGCAAATGTACGATGCAGATATCCGCAGATAATTTCGTAAAGATTGACGGTAAATTCTTTGGTCTGAATTCCTATTTCTTCACTTCTTCACTTCTTCACTTCTCAATTGTACATTATCCATTAATTCATAGCTGTCCCCTAAAGATAAGGGTGCAATCACTGCCGCGGACAGTGCAGGAGTAACGATAATCTGGCAGCCAACTTGGTGTCTTGGTGGCAAATGGCCACAAAGGCACTAAGACTGAAAGTAAAAACCTCGATGCGAGGATTTACGAATTCCTCTTCATTTCCGACTTCTCATTTCTGTCTTACTAATGCAACAATAAAAACTTTTACTGAATACAGGAAAGGTTTATAAACTGCCAGTTGTTTTGCGTCCAAAAAAGAACAAACAGAACGAAAATAGGTAATTCATAACTCGTAATTCGCAATTCTCCGTTCACTTTAGCCTAAACAAATTCAAACCTCATGAAATCGAAAAAAACTTTTCGATTTTTAAAATTTAATTCCGATATTTGCTTGTTATAAAATCCATTTAACAAACAAATACATGCTCATGAAAACTTTATTTCTATCGATTCTCTCCATTTTTTCGGTTGCATCGATCGCGGCCGAATCCTATGTGTTGAAGTCGCCTGACGGCAAAATAAGCGTGAATGT
>JARKQF010000333.1 GCA_029973975.1 Paludibacter sp. | reverse complement strand
GTTATTTACCCGTTCCCGTAGGGTGTAGATCTCCGTCTCCAGTTGGTGTTTCTCCAGTTCCGCATGAGCTTGCAGGCTCTTTTTGCCGGCAGAAATGTTGCCCCCGTCCCAGATAAGCTGGTTCAGCTCGGCTATGACACGGTATTGATCCTGATCGGGTACCGGTATTTCGAGGGGGGGCATTCCTTCCGGGAAATCCAGATCAATATAGGGCACGTTGGACTGCCAGGTAGCCTGTGCGCTCAGGGTTCCTTGCGGAAGATACGCTTTGTTGGCATTCACGATACTGTAGTTTTTTATTTTCTCAATGATGCCGTACCGGGCAATGGCAGGGTAATTGGCTTCCGCTTTTTGCTGTATTTCATCCAGCGTGACAATCTGCCCCACTGCGACCGTACTGAGTAACCGGGTCAGTCCTGCGAATAACAAAAATGTTTTTAGTCTCATACTTACGATCATTTATTTGTAGTAAATCATTTTCAATGCTTTATCTTTTTTCCGGCAATGAATCCGTCCAAATTATGTTCGGCGTTGTCAGTTATCAACAACTCGAATTCAATCAAACGCTAATCAACCCCCGTCTTTAGCGGGATCCCTTTAAAAGTTTTATAAACGTGTGCGTTAAGGATGTAACGTCTTGTTCAATGTTCGATTTAAAGCTTGACATCTTCCATTTGAACATTTGATACCTGAAAGAGGGGATAATTATTTGCGCGATTTGTTCAGACGCGAGGGAATTGATGATCATTTCTTGCTCCTGCCCCTCTTTAATGACCGATTGCACTTGCTCCGTCAACGTGCCTGTCAACAGCATGATTTTCTCACTCACCCGGACATTTTCATCCATTAACCCTTCGGAGAATACTGTGACCACGTAATAGGGATTCTCTTTGAAATAACATGCCAGTCTGCCAAAGAGTGAGATAAAATCTTTCTCGAAATCACCGCTCTTAGGGATCTCTCCGATGATTCCCTGCACATTCTCATGCAAATAACGGAGCAGGGTAAGTATAATTTCCTCCTTATTTTTGAAGTGCCGGTAAATGGCCCCTTCAGAGAAGTTCATTTCATTGGCCAGGTTCTTTATGGTTAAGCCGCTTATACCGGAACTCGTGAGTAGTTTTCCGGCTACTTCAATAATCTCAAGTTGCCTCGGTTTAATATCCATCTTTATTAACATCATTCTTTTATTTAGCGTTTAAAAATTTATCTTCAAAAATCCTATTACTCATAGTTTCGCAGTAAGTATTTATTTTATACAGTGTTTCAAAACACCGGGGGGAACAAATAAAGTGAATTAAACAGTCAATCGTCGGTTAGCGTTAATAGCGTTTTCACCATTATTCCGGGATTCGATGATTTGCTTTTCGTCTCGTTACCCATCTCCGATGAAAATAGTTATACTGAAAATGACACCGCAGGTGAGTAAGTGGTCACTCACTTGCAAATATACAATTGAATTTGAACAACGAAATCGAATTTGATTTATTTAACGCGGCTTTTTAGTTCTTAACACCAGAAAGTTATTGCTAAGTTATAAAAATATGTATAGTCCACATAAGCAGCTATATAACATATAATCCGTGGGGATGGAAAAGATATTCCTGCGGTATACCGCCCATAGCTATGGGGATTGACAATGATTAAGGTCTTAACCTATTCTGGTTTCCCTTCTTTGGCACCTCTTTGGTACCCTAAAAAAAGCAGAACCTCTGTAAATCAATCGACTTACAGAGGTTTTTAGTACACCTGGCGGGAGCAAATTCGAACTCTTTATTAGAAGATCTGAAACGTATTAATCAATTGAAAGATAGTCCGTTTCAGTATGAAGTGGACGAAAATCAACCCAATGGGAAACAGTCTCAAATCAAAACGACTGCT
>JARKQF010000215.1 GCA_029973975.1 Paludibacter sp. | reverse complement strand
TACCCTGTCGATATAGGTTTTGACGCCTTTTTCATATTTCCTGATAAGAACGAACATCATAGGACCGGCTATCACCGGGATCAGAAACCACAAATAATGTATCCGGTAATCCCCTGTTGTTGATAAAAAATACCATATCAGCAAAGACACCACAATCGTAGTATATCCCCAGACAAGAAATGGCATTCCGTTGCTTTTCTCCAATTTCCGTTGCGTGTTTTGAATCATTCGAGCGATAAGTTCTAAACTCTCTTTCTCATTTAATTGTCTCTCTTCCATTGTTTTTGTTTTTAATATTCAAATCGGTTTATATTTTAAACTAAAATCATTCCGCAAATATAAATCAGTTTATAATATAAACCAAATAAATCGTAAGAAAATTGAATAAAATAATAAAAAAACATCTACATTTGTGTCGTAACTTTTATCTCTTTGAAGATTTGCACTATGAGAAACATCGCAGTTCTATTTGTCATTTTTCAGTCACTCACCTGTCTTTCGCAGTCATCTTCCAGCGAGATAATAAACCGAACCTCCCATTTCATATTTAATAGTAACGGAATGGTACAGATTGACACCGTATTAATGCAAATAAACGACAGGAATGCGGATACAGAGATCATCATACCCTATTCCAAAGGAGATAAGATAAGTGTAGATATTGTCCGGCTTGAAGATCAGGACGGAAATATTATCCGGAAGTTGAAGAAAAACGAAATTAAAGACCGTAGTTTTATTTCTTCGGTATCGTTATACGAAGATGATTTTGTGAAATATTTCGATCTGAAGCACGATAAATTTCCTTACCGTATCTTCTACGTCTCCTGGATCCACTATGCAAAATCACTGAATATTATCGATATAGATCATGCCAGATCTAAAACACCTGTCCATTCGAACACTTTAATCGTAGAAGTACCGATAAAAGATTCCATAAAATACAAATATGAAAATGTGGAAAGTCCCAAAATAGCTGTACAGAACCGGTTCAGGAAATATATCTGGAAATATGGCTACATACCGCCGTCCTCTGCTGATATCTATAGTCTGGACAAGGATCTGAAAGCACCGTCCATCCACATTGTTCCCTTGCATTTCAAATACGGTGAGGCCGGAAGCTTTGAGTCCTGGAAATCCTTTGGAAATTGGATATTCCGCCTGAATAAAAATAAAGACAAACTACCGGCAGAAGAGTGTCAACGAATTGACAACTTACTCAGGAATACTCACAGCCAAAAGCAAAAAGTTGAAATTCTTTACCGGTATCTTCAGGATTATACGAGATATATCAATGTGAGTATTAAATTAGGAGGTCTTCAAACTTATCCGGCCAGCTATGTTTGTAATAATAAGTATGGCGATTGTAAAGCCCTTACCAATTATTTGCAATCCATGTTGAAATATGCAGGTATACCATCATATTATACACTTATCGAAGCCGGCACAAAAATCTCCGAATTGGATGTTAACTTTCCTTCTCAAGCATTTAACCATGTCATACTGACCGTACCGCTTGAAGAAGATACCGTTTTCCTGGAATGCACCGATAAAAATATTCCGTTCGGATACATCGGTACTTTTATACAAGGCAGGAAAGCGCTTTTGGTCGATGAGGATGACAGCCGGCTTATTCCGATTCCGGCACTACAGCCGGACGATGTGCTCTGTTCCCGGACTATAGAGGTAAAAACGGATATACAGCAAATCCATCTATCGGAAGTTCAGAAAGGTTATAAATATGAATTTTTTAATTATGCAGGCAAAGAATTGGGTAAAGATAGAGTAGATAATATTATCCGTAGTCAGATTTTTTCAGGCAAAGCGGAACTTATTGATTATGAATTAAACTCCAACAACAGACAATCTCCTGAGATCAGTCTGACTGCCCGGTTCAAAGCTGAAAATATATATAAAGAATACGGTAAGAATATAATTCTTTCTCCCTTCCCGATGGATTTTAAAGACTTTGAAACTCCCGATCAAAGGACAACCGGTGTACAAATCAATTATCCTGAATTTTACCAGGATACAATTATTTACGAGATACCCGACAAAGAAATTATCAAAATCCCGGAAAAGGTATTTGTTGAGACTGATTTCGGGAAATATGAAATCTCTTTTGACCTAAAAAATCACACATTGATATGTTACAAAACTTTTCTATTATACCCAGGTAAGTATCCTATTGAAAGATATGACGAATTCTTCCGGTTCATTCAAACGATGAAGAACAACGAATTGAAAAATATCCATATCGAAATTCTTTAATGAAACATACCCAACTAATGTATATGATGAAAAAAAATGCTATCCTGTCTCTTTTCTTCTTTTTGCACATAATGGGATTTGCCCAGGAAGAGAAATATTCACTCGATTTCGGAAGAGTAACCCAGTACGAAATGGTTATGAAAGAGTATGAAAATGATCCCGATGCGGATGCCGTCATACTTTACAATCAGGGAGAATACTTTTATTCGGGAAACTATGAGCAGGGCGGTTTCCTGCTCCGCATGAAAAAGCAGATTAAGATTAAAATTCTCAAGCAGTCGGGCGTACAGTATGCCAATTTCGAAATTCCGATATTTAATGGAAATTCGGGATGGGAATCTATCGAAAGTATTGAAGGCACCACATATAACATAGACCAAGGCTTTACTCAAACAAAATTAGAAACAAGGAACATATTCGAAGAGAAAGTGGACGATGATGTCCGCGTCAAAAAAATCGCTCTCTCAGATGTACGTCCCGGCTCGGTCATCGAACTAAGCTATACCATTGTAACCCCTTATTTTTTCAATATGCGACGATGGTATTTCCAGCAAAAGATACCGGTTATTTTCAGCCACTTAAAATACAAAGCAATCCCATATTATGAATATGCATATATACTTAAGGGAACCGATAAATTAGATATTTTCACCGCCACTACACCCAGCAGTGAAATCCAATTCAGGAATCTCAGATACCGGGAAGTAATTTATAACTTCGGGATGAATAATCTTCCTGCCTTTAAAGATGAAGAATTTATTTCTTCCATCGACGATTATATGATTAATATCAATTTCCAGCTTTCAAAGTTTCATCACCCCAACGGAGGAAGCAGAGATATCATGACCACATGGCCGGCCATGTGCGATGAATTCCTAAAGAACGATTATTTCGGAAAATATATCAAAGATGTAGAGAAGCAAGCCTCTAAAATTATGTCCGGAATCGAACTTAAAGATAAATCTGCACAGGAAAAGATTGAAATCATCACCGAATTTGTTAAATCGAAATACAGATGGAACGGGTTCTCAGGGAAATTTGCAGATGTGAATCTGAAAGATTTTTTAAAACAGCAAAGCGGAAATACCGGAAACATCAATTTACTGCTTGCAGGACTATTAAAATCAGAAGGGATAGAGGCATACCCCGTCATATTAAGTACCCGGGGCAATGGTACCATCAGTTTTTCCCATCCGTTTCAACAATTTTTTAATTATGTCATTGTATTGGTAGAGATCGATAACAGGATTATACTTCTTGATGCGACCGATCCTCTTTTGTATTATTCCGTATTGCCTGAAAAATGTATGAATGTAGAGGGCTTAGTGATAAAACCACAATCAGAGGAATGGATTACAATTCAACAAAAAACCTCATCGACATTACAGAAAAATTTAAAGTCGGAAATTAATCCGGAGACAAATACCATTCGGACTGAAGCCCTGTATTTGTCTACAGGGGCGGATGCATACAGATTGCGTTCAACTTATCTTGGCGATTCCGATAATCAGATCAGATATCTAAAAGAGAGAGAGCAGATCACCGCCACCGACATTAAAACTTCCGGAGACAACAGCACTGAATAAACCTTTTACCTTCTTCTTCCGGTTTGAGAGTCCGGTTGATAACCATTCCGGTAAATTATTTATTCATCCGTTCTGTTCTTTGAGTTTAAATAAGAATCCGTTCAGGCAGTCGAGCAGGGCCCTTCCGGTTGATCTTGTCTATTTACAGGGAGAAGCCTATAAAAGTACGGTCGTAATTCCCGAAGGATATAAAGTTGAATATATTCCGGAAAATGAATCGATAGAAAACGATTTGATCTTATTTTCCTACTCCACATTCATCACTGGAAATCAAATTGTCTTTAACACTCAATTTAATTTAAAACAATTCATTATACGACCTGAAGAATATGGAGAATTGAAAGATAACTTCAACAAAATGATCAAATGCCTTTCGGATCTGATGATACTGGTTAAGGAGTGAGAAAAATGAATTGCGGTTGTGAAATCTTATTCCCCATTCGCATCTTTCATAATTGGTATTCCGCGCTTCACGCTCTGGCTGAGAGAGATCATCGTCTCTGTGGCTACTACACCCGGTATCTCCTGGATGCGGTTATTCAGCAGATCCATCAGATGCTCATTGTCACGGGCAAATATCTTCACCAGAAGGGTATAGGGGCCGGTGGTAAAATGGCATTCGGTCACTTCAGGTATCTTATCGAACTCGGGGATCACATTCTTATACATCGATCCTTTTTCGAGTTTTACCCCGATATAAGCACTGGAGGCATAACCAAGCACTTTTGGGTTTACATGGTATCCGGAACCGGTAATCACATCATTTTCGATCATCCGTTGCACACGTTGATGGATAGCGGCA
>JARKQF010000177.1 GCA_029973975.1 Paludibacter sp. | reverse complement strand
TTCATCGGAATTTTCATTCCAGTTATTGAAGTCTCCGACTACGTTTACACGGCTGGCATGTTGAACCTGTTCCTTCTGCAATTTAAAACTGACTTTACACACAGGTTTGCTCTTCAGAAATTGTTTCTTGATACTCATTCGATAAGATTTGGTTTAACAATTGGTTTGTGGATTAAAAATCCGGGTGCAAAAGTAAATAGATTTTGTATCGAAAAAGTAGTGTAAATGTTACTAAAATGTTAATTACATGGATGTTAATCGTGTAATAATAACACTAAGTCGTGCGGAAATTTGGCAACATCGCCGGAATACCATTTCTTTAAAAACCTGAAAAATCTTTAATCCCGCTTGTGTAATCCGCATTCCCTTGATTCGGGATTTTCCCACCACCAGCGGCCGGCGCGTACATCTTCACCCTGCATCACAGCCCTGGTACAGGGCTGGCAGCCAATACTCGGGAAGCCCTGATCATGCAGTTTGCTATAGGGTACATTATGTTCACGGATATAATCCCAAACCATTTTTTCTGTCCAGTCAATCAGCGGATTAACTTTAATAAGCCCATTAACTTCATCCCATTCAACAAGTTGCAAATCTTTCCTGGTCACCGATTGCTCTCTTCTCAGCCCGCAAATCCATGCATCAAGCCCTTCAAAGGCGCGTTTCAACGGGTGAATTTTCCTGATCTGACAACACAATTTCCGGTTTTCGATGCTCTCGTAAAAAAGATTAATACCTTTCGACCTTACCATATCTTCAACCTCCGCAGCATCCGGAAACATGATCTCAATGCCCATCCCGTATTTTTTCGAAGTCAGGTCAATAAGATCATAAGTTTCAGGGAATAATCGTCCTGTGTCGAGGGTAAATATTCTGGCCGGTAATGCGGTTTCCGAAATCAAGTGTGTAATCACCTGATCCTCCGCGCCGAGGCTGGTAGAGAATGCTGTTTCTCCGGCATTCCCAGATAGAAACCAGTGCAGTACTTCTTCAGCGGTTTTTCCGGACAATTGCCGGTTTATTGCGGCGGCTTTCTCCTTTTGTGTCATGCGAATATGTTTTAGCTGTTCAAATTCGTAATCTTAAAAATTTCACCCGCTTCCACACCTTTTTTCCCCGCGGCAAGTCTGCATGCTTCATGATAATAATCATGCTCGAAGAACAGGATGTAATCGTTTTTAAGCGCTTCTTCGAGGAAGCTTTCCTTTTCCGTCATGCTTAACAAGGGTTCAATATCAACCGCAGGCACATAGGGGATGGGGATGTAGGACAATGCAGGAATAAAATCGCCTGCAAAAACCACCTTCCCTTTGCCTGTGTCGATCACCGGAATCAGCTGACCCCTTGTGTGACCATTGAAAATCCGGAGTGAGATCCCTTCAATCCATTCCCCTTCTTTTTCGATCAGTCTCAGGCGCCCTGATTTTTCCAGTGGTTCAAGATTATCGCTGAAGTAAGCGGCGGATTCGCGCTTGTTTGATTTTTTCGACCATGCCCGATGCGTTGAAGAACACCAGTAAACCGCATTTCTAAAAAATTCCTCCACCATTCCGGCCTCATTTACAAAGGTAGCCCCGCCAACATGGTCATCGTGCAGATGAGTGAA
>JARKQF010000172.1 GCA_029973975.1 Paludibacter sp. | reverse complement strand
GGATCCGGTGGCGACCGACTGGTTGAACGGACGGCGTACCCCCTTTGCCGACCTCACATTGAAGGGAGGCATTGCCGGTATCACTTTGGCTACTACCCCTGCGCAGATCTTCAAAAGCCTGGTGGAAGCCACAGCTTTCGGCTCCCGTGCTATTATGGAGCATCTTGAGAAAGAGGGTGTACAGGTGAATGAGGTGATTGGAGTGGGAGGTATTTCATTGAAATCACCCTATGTGATTCAGACACTCTCCGATATCATGGGCGTACCCATCAAAGTGGCTGCCACGCAACAGGCGGGAGCATTGGGCGTCGCTATGTGTGCTGCTGTCGCGGCAGGTGTCTTTCCTACGATGGAGAGGGCCCAGGAATCCCTGGGACAGGGCTATAAAACGGAGTACGTTCCCCGTGCGGAAAACCGGGACGCCTATAGCGCATTGTATAAAAAATACCGGCAATTAAACTGGCTTTTGGAAGGAAAATAAACGAGCGTTTGTTGTTTTATACAAATAAAAAACCGGGATTGTCAGTTCAGTTTGAGCAGGTGATCCCGGTTTTAATTTTATATATGTTGCGAAAGACATCAAAAAAGTATTTATCCGGTCAGTTCTTTTATGCGCAGCTTTTCGTGACAATTTCAGTTCTTCAATAAGATAAATCCTTAAATCGGAAACCTTGTTCATTACTCTATCAGAAACAAAAACCTCACGCATTTTTATCGAAATGTTCATCAATTTGATGATGTAGTTCGTCAATAAAAGTACTTACCGGAACAGCATTACATTCCTCAACAACTTCAAGGAAACTTTTCTTCTTTTCCTTGACTATCGTAGCAAAAGGAAGTGTCGCCAAACGGCAATTATCTACGGTTTTATGTTGTAAAACATATAAATTTATTTTGCTAAAACGATTTAATGAAACTATTTTTGTATTTCATTCTTATTCTTTCACCTGCAAATGGAAAAAAAGGTATCGATAAAAGATATTGCGAAAATGGTAGGTGTCTCGCCCGCCCTTGTTTCAATGGTATTGAATGGGAAGGCTGAACAATACAGGATCGGGGAGGAAGTTGCAAGGCGGGTTGAGGAGACGGCAAAAGAGATGCACTATGTTCCGAATGTTTACGCCAAAACTTTGCGTTCCGGAAAAACTCAATTGGTAGGTTTGATCGTTACGGACATTTCCAACCCTTTTTATTCGGCAATCGCAAGAATTGTGGAAGATAGGGCCAGCGAATTGAATTACACTGTGTTAATCAGTAGTACGGATGAAAATCTGAAAAATACCGAAAGATTGGTGGATGTGCTGCTCAACAAAGGAGTAGAAGGATTGATACTGGTGCCATGCGATGGCTCGATGAAGCTTATTCAGAGATTGTATGACAGCCATTTTCCTACAGTATTGTTAGACAGATACTTTCCGGATATAGATTTGAGTTCATCCTGTCTGGATAATTACAGGGCAACGGAACTGGCCACGGAGCATCTGCTCGGACAAGGATATAAAAACATCGCGTTGATCGCTTATAATACGGAAATGCATCATATCTTAGACCGTATTTCAGGATATGAGGACACGATGAAAAATGCGGGATTAAGCGCTTATATCCATGTAAGGAAAGTAAATATTCTGAATCCGAAACCGGATATCAGGGAAGCATTGGAGGAATTGATCCATAGGGAACATGTAGGTGCCGTTATGTTTTTGACCAATATGCTTGCCACCAATGGATTGTACTGTTTGAATGAAATGAATGTAAAAATACCGGAGGATGTTGCTGTAGTGGGGTTTAATGGAAATGATGCATTTAATCTCTTTTATTCACCCATAACCTATATCAGGCAACCGATCGAGCAAATAGCAAAAGGATCAATAGATATATTGATCAAGCGCATTAAGAAAAGTAATTATAAATCAAAACTATTTTTAGAGCCGGAGCTGGTGATACAGCAATCATCTCAACGGCAAGTGTAGAAAAATTTAAAATGATGATGACTGAATTTATTATTATAATCAGTAGCTAAAACGATTTAGCAGGTATAGTTATGCAGTTGAAAAATGGTCTGTCGATTTAGGACAGAATAAAAAGGAATAAAATTTAAAATCATGAATATGAAAGACAGAGAATTAAAGCTTCTGGAAGGGATCATTGTCCCTCTTGTAACACCATTGTCCGGTAATGGTCGGATCGACATAGAAGGATTGAATAATCTAATCGAGCATGTAATACGAGGCGGGGTACATGGAATTTTTATCCTGGGCACCACCGGAGAAGCGCAGAGCTTAAGTATGAGCCAACGTGAAGAGATGATAAAAGAAACAAGCCGGATTGTGGAAAATCGGCTACCTCTTTTGGTCGGCATCTCCGATACGTCTCTTAGCGACAGCGTTGCTCTGGCTCAAAAGGCGTATGAAGCCGGCGCATACGCGGTTGTTGCAACGCCTCCTTATTATTTTGCTACCGCCCAGTCGGAGTTGATCGGGTATTTCGAGAATCTGATTTCCCTGTTGCCCCTTCCTTTGTTTTTGTACAACATGCCTGTTCATACAAAAGTGGCATTTGATCCTAAAACGATTAAGCAAATTGCTCAAAATGAAAAGGTGATTGGTTTTAAAGACAGTTCCGCCAACGGTACTTATCTACAGACCGTGATGTACATCATGAGAGAAAGACCTGAATTCATGATTTTTGTAGGCCCGGAAGAAATGACAGCCGAAATGGTGCTAATGGGTGCCCATGGAGGGGTAAACGGAGGAGCCAATTTATTTCCTGAATTATATGTTGAACTGTATGGTGCGGCTAAATCACACAATATTGAAAAAGTGAGGCGTTTGCAACAAAAAGTGATGCAAATATCTAGTGGTATTTACAGCAAAGGCAAGTATGGTTCCAGTTATTTGTTAGGGCTCAAATGCGCCTTGTCAGTAGCAGGAATTTGCAGTGATTTTCCGGCGATGCCTTTTACCCGTTTCGATGAGGAATACAGGAATAAAATAGAGCAGGAGATGGTAAAAATAGAAAATCTACTGCATACCGGAAAAATGTAATTAAATCATTATAGCGAGAATTATCCATGTTATTAATCCAAAAAACGCAACAATTGTATGAGAAGAGTTATCTATTATCTTTCATCCGTTTTTTTGTACTTGCTGGTTTTCCTTTTTCCGGCATGCTCAGACGACGGATCAAAAACTGATCTTCCGCTTTCTGCTGTAATTTTTCACAGTATAGACGGAAAACAGGTTGCTTTTACGGCACTTACCCATAGTGCTGTAAGCTGGGAATGGGATTTTGGGGACGGAAACGTCAGTACCGAGAAAGATCCTGTACATGTCTATGAAGAAGGGGGTTATTATATTGCTACATTAACTGCAAAGGACAATGCCGCCAATTCGGTATCTACGAAAGTGAATCTGGCAGTTTCACTCACCCCATATGCTTTGCTGACAGGAGACCATACAGCCGAAGGGTATGATGGCAAAACATGGAAACTGACCATGTCGCATACTGTCAATGACAAGTTGGTGAACTCCGATGCGAACTTCTCATTACTTGCCCCCAATATTCCGTCGTTACCGGCCGGGGCTTTTAGTGTATATGTAGGACTGCCTGAAGCATATAATGATGAGTTCACTTTTTATTATGATGGTCGTTACATGCATAAGACTACTGATGGTACCTCTTTTGGAGGAATCGTATACGCCACTGTATTGCAACAGATGGGATTATCCGAGATTACTAAAGTGGGTGGAAAGGCGGCATTAGGACAGGATATTTTCGCATTGACCACCTATACACCTGCGGAAAACGCCACATTTGTATTGAATGAGAATGAAAATTTCACCATACCGACCATTCCTGATTTTGCGACAGGTACGCAATCCGGAATTCCGGTTACCTATCCGGGTGTGATGACATTAGATTTTCCTGATTCAGATGCATTTATCGGCATACGGGATTTTCACCGGAAAGTGATTGTGCAGGAGATCACGAGCAGCTCCATGAGATTGGTGATGTTTATGACTCTGGATCCCCGGGGAATAGTAAGCCAGAATCCTCTGATTGCTTTGAGCACTTCTGCAGCAATACTTACATTCGAAGCAGTTAATTAAACCTATTCAAACCAATATAAACATGGAAGCAAAAAATTTGCCAATGAATAAATACCAAAACTGGTGTAAAGTGATTTTGTCTTTGGCTTTTCTCCTCTTCTCTATAGGAGTTGGTTTTGCAGAGACAACCGATACAAAGCAAAATACAATAACTCTTACCGGTAAGGTTACGTCTGCCATTGACGGGATGCCACTTATCGGAGTCAGTATCGTTGTAAAGGGAACTGCCGAGGGTACAGTCACTGATGTGGAAGGGAA
>JARKQF010000161.1 GCA_029973975.1 Paludibacter sp. | reverse complement strand
CAGCGTGGCACAGGAAAAGTTTGAGCAGGCTGCCGGTTATCTGGAAGAGTTACTGGAGATTGCACCCGATTTCCCGACGGCAAAATCGAGGCTGGCTTTTATCCGTTTCGAGATTGGCTCCAAAGAACCGTTCGACGAGATTATGGAACAATTCTCGGACCAGGAGTTAAGAGACCTGCTCAATTTGATTACCGGTAGCGGGAACAATGATTTCTCTGATTATAGCCGGGAGAAAATATTAACACGGCTCAACGAAGCACGTGAAAACAGGGTGCTGTTCAAGAATATAAAGTATTGAATATTCAGTCAATAATATTTGTCCTCTTATACCACCGAAACCCTAAGGCATATTGCCTCGTACCACTTTTTTGTCGTCGCCTGCATTCAATGTTTTGATACCAAAAGATTGAAGTATCGCCAAAAATTCTTCCCAAGTATGGGTAGAATGACCAATGGTGTAAACGGTGTGTGCTTGTTTTCTGTTTTTTGCCATATCTGCCTTTATAAACGACAAATTTATAAAAAAGAAGTTTTGTGATAGATTGACGATAACACTTTCTTGATTTTTTCTATTTCATTGTTATTTCTTCAGTTGTTCGTTAATATATTTTTCTAATGTTGTAGGAAGTTTTATCGTGTCATTTGGCCGTTCAGGAACAGTCTTGTTGTCAATAACGGCTTTTGTCATATCCGAAAGATTTACCGCTGTATTTTCAGTAAAACCGACTGACATAAGCGTTTCTTTCCATTTGTCTTGCGGTATGGATTGAACAGTTACGTTTTTATTCAACAATTTAGAAAACGTATTTGCCACGTCAAGCGGACTGTATTTTTCTTGTCCTGTTAATTCATAAACTTTTTTTGATGATGTGTCTGTAATTACTTTGGCAATGAATTTCGCCAGATCAATGGGTGAGTGCATTTCAATTTTCAAACCTTCGGGGAAAAAAGTTGGCAATATCCCGTATTGTTCAACTGTTTCCAAATAACCTAACCAATTACTGAAATAATAAGACGGTCTGATAAATACTTTTTCTATATCCAAATCATCTAATGTTTGCTCTAAAATTCTCGACATTAAAACATTGCCTGTATTGCTGTCAATATGTGAACCAACACAAGATAAAGCCACCACTTTTTTAATTCCTGTGGCTTGAATGGCTTTTTTGTAATTCTCAACAATTTGTCTGGTGTCTTCAATTATGTCATTTGACGTTGGATTTTCAGGTGTCAAAACAAAAACAGCCGTTCCACCATTAAACGCTTCTGTAAGTTGCTCCAAATTAAACAAATCTGCGGTTCGGGTTTCAATGGTTTTGTCCGAAAGTTTGTCGGGATTTCTCACTACTGCCCTTACAGGAAAGCCCTTGTTTTTTAGTTCGTTGATAAGATTTGAGCCTACTTGTCCTGTTGCTCCTACAATGATGTTCATATATTTATTTTTTAGTGAATGATACTGCAAAACTAAAATGGGGTTACGACAACAGTATGTCAGGGGTAGGCAAAAAATCAATAATACCTTTCAAAATATTCCTGCAAGGTCATTTTGTGTGGCTCAAATTTTTCCGTAAGGACATCTAATTTTTTTATTCTGTCAAGACGAAAGAATCTAAATTCATTGCGTAAACGACACCACGCTAACACAAGCCAGTTTTCTTGTGTGCTTAATATGGCAAATGGTTCAACGGCTCTGTTTGTGGTCTTGTTGGCTTCGTTGGTGTAAGTTATTGCCGTTAAATGAAAATTGGTCAATGCAAATTGCAAAGCGGACAAATTACTGCTTGTTCTTTCGTTGTTTGTGTTCTGTATAATTTGTACTCTTTCAGCAAGTAAATTGGCTTTATCCTTTACGCTGTGTTTTAATACGGTTTTGATTTTGGCAATGGCTTCTGAATAGGCTTTGATAAATGAAGCATCTTTGTTTTTCAGCACTAATTGTTCTGCTGTAATCAAGGCGTTGGCTTCGCTTTCTGTAAACGTAACAGGAGGAAGCCGATAATGTTCCATTAGTGTATAACCTTTGCCGTCTTCGGTCACAATCGGAACGCCTGCCTGTTCCAATGTTCTGATGTCCCTGTATATTGTTCTCACACTTACCGAAAATTTGTCGGCAAGTTCCGTAGCCGTCAAAAGTCGTTTGGTCTGCAATTGGGTTAGTATTGCAGTCAGTCGTGAAATTCGTTTTGTTTCGGTGTCATACATTATTCTGTTTTGTTTGGTGATTGCTATTCCTTGTTTCTTTTACATTTACGCAAGTTATTGCATATTGAAATGTGATAAATCTCCGTTTTCAAAGGTAACAGTTTTATGATTTTACCGTTCAAAGAAACGAAAAAAATTATCCTTTAAGAGGCTGAAGAAATTTTACACAATGAAAGAGCATTTATTATAAAATAAGGGATCCTTTCAAAAGACTCCCTTTCTTTGTGGACGTCTTGGTACGTCACTCGAACCTGCCGTTCAGAGTTATTTTACATCATCTGAAAAACTACTTGATAAAAAATAGAAGCATGTAGTACGCTATGGCAATCTGCTGAGATAACCCTGAATATTGAATTGTTTTCCGGGATGCAATGCTATGATGGCATACAACGCCTCATCCGACTTTTGAACAATTTGTTTATTGCAATTCAAACGTTACGGTAACATTTCCCGAATCTAATGCAGATGCCAGGCCTGCCGGGTTATCCACCTTTCCTAACCTCGTATAACTGTAAGAGGTTGAAAACGTCTTGTAAAATAGCACTAAAGTACGTGAGCCGTACAGCATCAAGTCCCCGTTTTGTATCGTTCCGGGATTGGACGAATTGGCCGGCAGACTTTTAGGCAAATCGTAGTATTTCTCGTTTTTGTGCAGATCAACCATTTTGATAGTCAAAGGCAGTATTTCCTGAAATGCTTTTGCGGACTTATTGTCCGCAAGTGTGGCCATAAAGGTTTGTGAATTGACCGTTATTTTGATTTTATTCGTTTCCATTTCGTTTTTTCCTTTGTTGTTTTCCGCATTATTTCCAAAATACACAACATCATTGTCCTTGTCGCTGGATGCGGCATTGCATAACGTTGATGCAAAGAGTATCATTACTAAAAATAGATGTTTCATATCTCAATATTTTATTTGCTCAAATACTATTCATTTTCTATGTTTTTTAGTCCAATTCAAATGTTACTGTTACACTTCCTGTACCTAATGCGGCAGCTAATCCGGTAGGATTATCAATCCGTCCGATTCGTGTATAACTGTAGGAAGTGTTGTGCGTGGTGTAAAAAAGCACCAGCGTACTCGAACTATATAGCATTAAATCACCGATTTGTATCGTACCGGGATTGGAGTGATTGGCCGGTGGGGTACTTGGCAGACTGGCAAATTTTTCTATACGGCCATGCTCGGTCATATTTGAACTTGAGGCAGTATTCCATCTAGCAAAGAGGGTTACATTGCTATTCAGCGTATAGCTGCTGCCTCCTGCATAATTGGTTCCTGTACCGTCAGCGTTGGTGTTCCAACCGGCAAAGGTATATCCATCCCGGCTAAATCCTGTTCCGCTGTTCAGTGTGATGCTCATTCCGGTTTCCTGCATAATGGCAGCGGGTGTTGTTCCACTTGTCGCTCCATTCGTATTGTATGTAAGAGTGGTGCGTGTTATAACAGGTTCGTCATCATTACCGCAACTTGTAAAACTAATGGCAACCGTAAATAATGCCATAACAGCAATTATATGATATTTTAAATGTTTCATTCTATACAATTATTAAAATGATGGAGCGTCAAAGAAAACCTTATTCAAGGTTTTCTTTGAAAAACGTTTCCAGCTTATCAAAAGGAATAATATCCACCTTGTCATACAAATCCACGTGTACGGCATTGGGTATAATCATCAACTCTTTTGGTTCAACAGCAGCTTTGTAGGCATCTTCACTGAAATAACGGGAATGGGCATTTTCTCCTGCAATGAGTAATACCGGTCTTGGTGATATTTCTTTTATATATGTCAGGATCGGCATATTCATAAAGGATATAGGGTTGGTAATCGTCCATGAGCCGTTCGAGTTAATGGAACGTTCGTGAAAACCTCTCTCCGTTTTGTAATAGTCTGCATATTCCTTTACAAATTGTGGCGCATCGGTTAAATCCTCTAATCCTTTCGGTCCCACGGCAGGTGCTCCATTCTCTGCATCTACCCAACGTTGTGCGCTTAATTGTTCCAATATTTGTGTACGTTGTTCCAACGTTGTGGCATCATTATAACCTTTCGCATTCACTCTCGACATATCATACATGCTTGTGGTTGCAACGGCTTTCACACGTTTATCGACTGCAGTGGCATTCAATGCAAAGCCTGCCCATCCGCAGATACCGATGATGCCTATCCTGTTCCTGTCCACATAATTCTGTATTCCAAGATAATCAACCGCCGCGCTGAAATCTTCGGTGTTAATATCGGGCGATGCCACGTGACGGGGTTCCCCGCCACTTTCACCTGTATATGAGGGGTCGAAAGCAAGTACGGCAAATCCACGCTCTGCCATTTGATTGGCATACAGTCCCGAAGATTGCTCTTTTACCGCACCGAAAGGCCCGCTAATGGCAAGAGCTGGCAGAGGCTCACCGGAACTATCTTTCGGAATGTATAAATCGCCTGTTAAAGTAATTCCATAACGGTTTTTGAAAGTTACTTTTTCACGGGTGACTTTATCACTCAACTCAAAAGTATAATGTTCAGTTTGTGCTGTATTATTCATATCTTCTTCATTCTGATTGTTCACACTTTGGTTTTGCGTGCAGGATTGCCCCACCAACATAAGGGCTGCCACTGCAAGAATTGATAATCTTTTCATTTTATTCGTCATTTGTGATTGTTTTGATGATTTTTGCGGGAATACCACCTACTATCGCATTATCGGGCACGTCTTTTGAAACAATTGCTCCCGCTGCTACAACGGCATTTTCACCTACTGTTATGCCGGGTAATATGGTAGCATTTGCTCCAATCCACGCATTCTTTTTTATGTGGATATGTCCCACCGTCAACGTATGCCTGTTTTCCGGCGATGAGGGATGTCCTTCCGATAACAAATTAACTTTCGGAGCCAATAGTACGCCATCTTCTATTGTAATCCCTCCCAAATCCAGAAAAGTGCAGTCAAAATTGATGAATACGTTTTTTCCGATTTTGGTATTCTTTCCGTAATTGATATATAAAGGAGTAAAAATAGCCACGCTTTCGTCAATCTCACTATCCGTGATCTTGCCCAATAAATTCCTGATTTCTATCGGGTCTGATGAGTTATTCATCTGCAGGAGTATTTTTTTAGTGGCATACGAAGCCTCACGCATCTTATATGCCTGAGTATCGTCAGGCGGTATGGATTCACCGTTTTTGAGCCGTTCAAAAATATCTATCGTATTATTCTCCATTTTATTTAGCCGTATAATTTTGTACGATGCAAAATTATGAATTATGCCTTTTGCTTTTTTTGCCTTACGGCTCAAATTATTTGGCTCTAAGGCTCAAATTATCAAGTGTATCTATCTTCTATAATAATTGTTATTGTAGTTCAATACCAACTGAAAAATCTTACTCTGCAAAAAACGTATGAAAAATTCCTTATATGCAAGTTCAGCTCTTCGGTCCAGTTCTTCATTTTTATGAATTTGTGTGATAATCCATTTATATCATGTATATTTGTATGCAGAAAACCGTTCAGCCACCGCAAATATTGTAGTCGTAGACAAAAGCAATGGTATTTTTTGAGAAGTAAAGGTTATTGGTGGCCATACCTCCGATTTATATGACAAAAGACAATATGATAACGGGAACCACTTCTGTTTTGATAATATATACAGGCGGAACTATAGGAATGATAAAAAACCAGGAGACCAATGCCCTGGAAAGTTTTAATTTTGACTATCTGTTGAAATACATTCCGGAACTGAAAAAATTCAATTATCACATTTCTACATACCAATTTTCCCCTCCTATCGATTCCTCTGATATGGAGCCGGTACATTGGGCCCGTCTGGTAGAAATTATCAGTACCAATTACGACAATTATGACGGATTTGTAATTCTCCACGGTACGGATACTATGGCTTATACGGCATCTGCCTTAAGTTTTATGCTTGAGAATTTGAGTAAACCGGTCATCCTTACCGGCTCTCAACTTCCAATCGGAATGCTTCGGACTGATGCTAAAGAGAATTTGATTACTGCCATTGAAATAGCGGCAGCTAAAAATCCGGATGGAACCGCTATCGTGCCCGAAGTTTGTATTTTCTTCGAGAACCACTTGATG
>JARKQF010000112.1 GCA_029973975.1 Paludibacter sp. | reverse complement strand
TGGGTTTTATTAACTCGTTTAATCAGTTTATTGATCCAGCCAACCGTTTTAAAATAGGGCTTATATTTTATAAATTCAATCCCAGAAAGCGATATCCCCGCACCAACAAGCAGAAAATCGTAATTATCATAATTGGTTGTTTTCACCACACCTGCTTCGATATTATCGGTAATCTTATAATCGTTCTGGATCGGGATGTGTAGTTTATGAGCCTCCGCATTAATGCTTACAAAGCTCTCCCGGGCAAATTCTTCACTGTACAACGGATTTGTATTCGACCCGGGTGTAATGTGCAATGCTGTAACCGATAACGTGTTTTTAACCCCATCCAGTACATGTTTTGCCACATGCAATAAAGATTTTCCGTTTTCCGGATTCCCTAGCGCAATCAATACTTTGAAAATTCCCTGAGCCTGCTGTCTGTGATATTCTTCCTCCTGATTCTTTTCGGGGAATATCTTATGAATAAGCGATAACATCGGTGTTGTCATAAAAGTCGTAACCAACGCCATCAACACCAGCATCACGAAAATAGGTTTAGGAAGAATGCCCATTTCATAGCCGATATTAAGCACCACAATTTCCATCAGTCCCCGGGTATTCATCAGGATACCCATAGAAAGACTGTCACGCCAGTTTTCTCCCATAAGCCGGGCGGAAAAAGCACCTCCGAAAAATTTACCGACAATTGCGAACAAAATCAACGCCGCTGTAATGCCCCACAGATATGGCGTGTTCAACAACCCGATCTCTGTCCGTAGCCCCGTATATACAAAAAAAAGTGGAAGCAGCAGGGTCAGAGCTACATCTTCGATTTTATCAATCACGATTTTTCTGAATTTGGGTAATTCAGGCATGATAACACCCGCTAAGAAAGCACCGAACAAAGCATGAATACCTATCAATTGTGTCGTGAATGCAGAAAGGGTCAGTAACAAAAAAATAAAGGCAATTACACTCTTATTAAGCACCTCGGAGTTACTGTAAATTTTGCCGATTCTTTTCATGAAAGGACGAACCGCGTATAGCATGAACAGAATATAAGCGATGGAGAGTCCTATTGTGTACAAAGAACTGATAAAGCTACCCGTCTTGGCAATCGCGATAACAGCGGCGAGGATACACCAGGCCGTAACATCATCGAAAGCGGCACAAGCTATTGATATTTGTCCCAGGTGAGTCTTGGTCAGCCCTTTTTCCTGTACAATTCTCGCTAATACAGGGAAAGCCGTGATACTCATTGAAATACCTATAAAGAGAGCAAACGACAAAAAAGTTGTGTGATTAGCCGCAAATTCTTCATACACAAAATAGGCAAATAGCATCCCGAGAAAATAGGGAATGATAATGCTGGCATGACTAATGACATAGGTAGTGCCCATTTTATTTCGCAACATACCTAAGTTAAGCTCCATGCCGATGACAAACATGAAAAGCACCAGTCCGACCTGACTGAGAATGTACAAATTACCCAACGATTCGGGTGCGAACAGAAAGTTATACGTTTCGGGGTAGAAATGACCCAGCAAAGAAGGTCCCAGGAGGATACCCGCGAGTATCTCTCCGATGACGGTCGGCTGACCGATTTTGATAAAAAACCATCCGGCTATTCTGGATACAAAAAGGATGGCAATGATTTGCATTAAGAGCAGCGCAACCGGCTCTCCGAGATTGTGAGAGATTGAGAGTTTGAAAGAATCAAAATTACCGGTCAGGGCCGAACTGACAGTAGTAACATCAGGCGGTACATACTCGTTGAATTTCTCTGCGTTTTTAAAGAGCACATACGTCAGGATGACAAAAGAACTTATCATCACTATATAAAATATCCAGGTTCTGACGTTTTTACTATGCATTAAATTGAGGTTTAAA
>JARKQF010000038.1 GCA_029973975.1 Paludibacter sp. | reverse complement strand
ATAAGTTGAATCAATTCCTCGGATTTGCTCTCCAGTTGATCGCAGAGTTCCTTATTCACTCCTTGTAATTTCACCAATTCTTCCGCAATATTTAACGCAGTTAGAATAGCAACATCTAAGGCCTTGAGATTATTTGCAGACTTTAACACCTCTTCTGTTTTTTCTGTTATTATCCTAATAACGCTTGACACATGGTCATCATCTGCATCGCTTAAAACCGCCAGCTCTTGACCCAAGATATTAATTTTATAACTTTTTTTCAAAGCTTATGCCTTGGAAACTTATTTTACCAACTCTATATCCGCAAGTAATTCCAGCAACGAATCTACCCTAGCACGTACGTTTTCCCTTTCCCCGTCTAATGCCTTTAGTTTATTATTTAAATCTTCTATCTCCGATTCTTTATTTTTTAGGACTTCCTCCAGTGTTTGGATCTGTTGTTTCAAAAATATTTTTTCGCTGATTATGCGTTTTATTTTATCTTCCAGTTCGTTGAATTTACCTATTTCCAGTTTATTTTTTGTCCTTCCTCGTTGGTATATAATAAGTATATAATAAAAATAGAGAAAATTGTGAGAAAATTGTGAAATTCCGGTTTATTTATGCCAATTTATCTGTTCAAAGTCAAGTCATTATTTAACATGAATATCCGCCAGGGACTGGAAATATTTATCGAGTTCGGCGAGCATACTTTCCCAATCCGACAGCGCGGAAACGAGATTCCGAAAGCGGCTGGAGCCTTCCAAACCTTTGGTGTACCACAACAGATGTTTGCGAAAATTTCTGGCTGCAGCCCGGTCACCGCACAATTCGGCCTCCATTGACCAGTGTTGCTTAATTATTTCATATCTTTGCCGCAAATTCGGCACCCAGTTCTCGGAAGTGCCGTTTTGCAATTGATTTATTCCTTGAAATATCCAGGGATTACCCAATACCCCTCTGCCTACCATAACGAAATCACAGGATGTTTGCGTCATCATTTCCAGGGCATCCTCCGGCTGCCAGATATCGCCGTTGCCGATTACAGGAATGCCCAAGGCTTCTTTGACGGCGGCGATAACTTCC
>JARKQF010000031.1 GCA_029973975.1 Paludibacter sp. | reverse complement strand
TAGTTTCACCATCATCTTCATATAATTCAAACGAAGCGGTACGGCCTTCAGCAGCAGGATATATGTTGAACAGTACCGGAGCGTTTTTCTTTTCCCCGATGTATTGTTGTACCGGCATTTCAGGAATGACCGAACCTTTTTTTACAAACAGAGGGATTGTTTTAAGACTTACAGGATAATTTATCCATTGCTTGCCTTTATAGACTGTTTTTCCATCGTTATAATCGATCCATTCTCCCTGAGGGAGATAAATCCGTTTTGTAGAAGCTTCTTTTTCAACCACAGGTGCGACAAGTAAATTACTTCCGAGCAGAAATTGTTCATTCAGATTGGTTGTTTCAGGATCGTCGGGATATTCCAGCAACAAAGCACGGATAAGCGGCAGGCCGGTATCATAAGCCTCACGGGCTGTGGTGTAGAAGTAGGGATGTAGTTTATATTTCAGTTCGATGGCTTCTCTGCTTAATTTTTCGGCTTCTTCTCCGAATGTCCAGGGTTCAGCGGCATTATTTCCTTCGTGATGGGCACGACTCAGGGGGTTGAAAACGCCGAACTGCATCCAGCGAACGTAAAGTTCTGCCATAGCTTCACGGTCGGTAATGTCGCCGCAGTAGCCCGATATGTCGGTTGTCCAGAAGGGAATAAGTCCCATGCCGGCCGATTGTGCCAACGGTAGCTGGGCAGCCAGCAAACTCCAGCCGGCGCTCACATCAGTCCCGTTTCCCGAATCGCCTGACCAGCCGAAGGTGTAGCGTTGCATACCTGCGTAAGCAGCCCGTGTCATTTGAAACACCCGTTTCCCCGGATTCTTTCTTTCGAACTGTTCTGTTACCACTTTGTCCCAGGTTAGTCCGTACACATTGTGAATCTCGTCATGCATACCGGCATGGTGTTTCATAAACAAGCGGTCAACATCTTCTTCGTTGCTCCATGCCGGTTCGCCCATGTCGGTCCAGAAACCCTTTACTCCATCATCAATTACTTTTTGCTGATATTCGCCCCACCAGTCAGCCACTTCAGGTTGGGTAAAATCAACCACACCGCAGTTGCCTCCCCATGGCCATGGCATATCATAGCTCGTTCCGGTGCGGATATCTTTCACAAAATACCCCAGCGAATCAGCTTCTTTCCATTGCTTCACATTGTTTTGCGAAATCACAGGGTCCTGCGATACAATCATTTTAAACCCCTGACTTGCCAGATCAGCCACCATGCCTGCCGGATTGCTGTAGTTTTCTTTTCTCCATTCAAAATCCTGCAAGTGCTGTGTCCAGCCAATATCCTGATAGATGATGTCGCAGGGAATCTGTCGTTTTCTGAATTCGGCAGCCACTTCCCGGGCAAGATCTTCTCTGGTGTACAAACCCCGGCATTGAGCAAAACCCAGTGCCCATGCAGGAGGCATGATAGGTTTACCTGTCAGATCGGTATATCGTTGGATAATTTTTTTATAAGTAGGGCCAAAGATGAAATAATACAGCATTTCGCCACCCGGAGTACTAAAGCTGTAATAATCATCAGATTTGCTACCGAAATCAAATTCGCTTTTAAAAGTATTGTCGAAAAATATTCCGTAACCATAATTACTCATGAAAAAAGGAATACTTTTATACAAAGGATCTTCGTTGACACCATAGCAGGGACGGTCGCTGTTCCACATCCTGAAAGTCTGGCCGCGACGGTTGAGCGATCCGCTTTTTTCTCCCAGGCCAAAGAATTGTTCATTGGGTCGGAGTGTTTTATAAGTTGTTTGCTTTTCCCCTTCTTTCATATATCCTTTTTGCTGATAATCTTCCAGCAGGAGTTTCTGATATTTATCGAAAATTCGCAATTGAAAAGGCGCTTTGTTGATACGAAGAATTAATTCGGAAGTATAAATTTCATAACTTCCCGCCAGTTCATTAACATTCAAATTTCCAACCGACTCAACCGACTCATTTATTACGGCAAATGAAGGATTATTTCGCTGAAAGGAACCGGTTTCATACCAAATTCTGATAATGCCGGGACTGACAAATTTCAGTGACACAACAATATTATTATCCGTTGTGAAAACCACTTCATTTTTATTTGTCTGATGTGAATTAATATTGCCGGGCGTTTGAGCAGTAAACCTGACCGGAACGATAGCGAGCATAACTAATAACAACACAATTTTTTTCATACCTTCAATATTTAAAATTCAACAACAAGCATGTTCCAGTATTGTAATTCGGGGAGCGTAAAGCTTACTTTGTCGCCCACTTGTTTAAAATTCAGTGAGCGGGAAATACCACCTGCAACATCCGGAGAAGCAATCAATAATTTTTTCACCTGTTGAGTGAACGATAGAGATATTTTCGCATTTTTTACAATGACCGGGGGAGGTTGTACTCCCTCATTGTCGCGCCATTCCAACGAAGTAGCATTTGTCAGGTTGATTAGATGAATCACCTGTTTGTCCTGAAATAATCTGCCAAAATAAGCGACTTTTCCCATGCGCCCCGGCCAGGGTTCAAGACCTAACTTATTATCAATTGAATGTAAGGTGATCGTATTAAAGTTTCCACCATCGCGCAACAGATTTTGATAAGCAGTCAGGAAATCATAATATTTGATTAGCGCTGTTTTCAGTTCCTGTTTCATCTGAAGGTTATTATTGGGGAAATATTCTTTTCCCAACATGTGCTCTCCCAATTCAATGTGTGAGCCCCCGAAAGCAAAAATCACCGCATTCGTCATCAAAACCGAAGCCGTATTGAAGTAACCCTTGTTATTGGCGAGGTTGTAGTTCATATAAGCAGCCAGTACGGTATTTTTTTGATGGTTTGAAAGGGCATTGTTTTGTTTAATGATGGTCGCCAGATCGTTGTAACGATCGTAGGGAGTCCAGACTTCTGTATATAAGAACGGAACAGGAGCAACAGCAATGCCCTGCTGACCGTATTGGGAAACAGCATTCAATACATTGACTTTATCCGGAATGGCCCTCTGAACTGCTTCAATAAAAGGCAGATAAGTATTTGCCAGATTCAGTGAATTGCCCTGATAAGTATAGCGGGCGCCTCTGTTTCCCAACTGATCCATGTGGTAGCCATCAAAACCGAGGAACTGATACACTTTCTTTGTTTCATTAATGGCATAAGTCTGCCACTCGGGATTCGATGGATCAAGCAAATAAATATTGCTCAAAAAAGGAGAACCGAGAGGATGATAATCGCGGTTGATGTGCGTATTGTCGTTGAAAACATACCATTCCTTTTTTACTCCGTCATTTTCTGCATTTTCCCACGCACCGTAAATCAGGTTATAAAACATCGAGCGGATATTGCGTTTGTGTCCGCTTTTGATGTACTTATCCACGGTGCTGAAATACACTTCTTTATTGCTGATTTCCCGCCAGCTTGTTGCCGGAACATCTCCGTTCATTGTAAGGGGTTGATGATGTTTTCCCAGCCAGTCATAATACTGCAAGCCATTGATGTGGTATTTAGTCAGTTGATCAAGTACCTCATCAATTTTTTCTTGTGATAAATTTCCGAAATCTGTCAGAAAGCCATAACGGGGAAATTTAGTCCAGTCGGACGAAACATCTATTGCAGTTGTCGCATGAATTCTCTCAACACCATTAACCACACTGTACACTTCTGCCATATATCCCCTGAAATCAGTTGATGGAGGTGTCCATTGCCAGTTGGTCGCGGTTAACTCCGTTGTTTCAGTTACAGCTCCTGAGTATTTATACCTTACTTTGGCCCCTGAAGGCAGTGAAACTGTTTCGAGCGAAAAGAGTACAGTTTCTCCGGGCTTGTAGGCTGCTTTATCAGTTGAAAGCAGCAGATTCTGAAAGTTGGGAGTTGCCGGATTTTCCGGTGCCTCCGGGAACTCTTCAACAGTTCCCGGATGACAACCTAAAAGGAATAAAGAGAGCAACAAAAACGATAAGATGTTTCTTCTCAACATAGATAATTATGACATTAACTTTCGTTACTATTGTTTCACAATGCTGATATCCAGTGTTTCCAGATTCGCGGTAATCACATAATCGCCGGCAGCAGTGAGACTCCATTTTTCGTCGTCAGAAGCACCTCCCTTGTGGCGGTACATCTTGGTGTCGCTGGTACGCATGTACATATCCTGCCCCCAGTCGCTGTTGCGGTTTACCGGGAATTTGAAATCGCCTGCCACCATCGGTCCGGAGTAGGTGAATATACATCCATTGGTTGCATCTTCGGTTAATTCTATTGCATCTCCGATATTCCAACCGATAGGGGTAGCGCTGCCCACCATGTATAACTTCTCACGGTGAATGTCGATTGAAAGATCAAGCAGGTTCAGTGTGATAACATAGAATCCCTTTTTCGTGATGGTCCATTTCTCATCATCCGAAGCGCCACCGTGGTGCAGGTACATCTTAGTATCCGACTCGCGCATGAACATATCCTGTCCCCAGTCGCTGTTGCGGTTCACCGGAAATTTGAAATCACCGGCATTCATCACCCCGGTATAAGTAAATACAAACGGATCGGTAGCACTCTGTACCAACTTTGTTGCGTTGGAGATATCCCATCCATTGGGTGAAGCATCGCCTACCATGTAAATTTCACTGTAGGCAGGTAAATCAACCTTTTCGTATGTGATGGACAAATCGAGCAGACTCACTGTTACTTTGTAAACTGCTGTTTCAGTAATACTGAATTGCTCATCAGGGTCAGAGTCGCTGGTGCGTAAAACGATTTTTGTATTATCAGCGCCTTTATTATAAGAAGGCAGGAATTGTCCCTTTGTTGTGATAAATTTAAATGTTCCGGCACCTAAGCCACCCTGATAGACAAAAACAGTCGGATCAGCCTGTGGCGTCAGTTCAATGGCATTGTCGGCACTCCACCCGTTGGGTGAAGCACTTCCGATGATGTACAGGGTTTTGCTTACCGGTTGGTAGGGAGTAACACTGATGCTGATAACAGGAGATGTTTCTCCCGTTACCGGTGTGGTGTAGATGGTTGAGATAACGCGGGCTTCCAGATTCATTGCCGTTCCCGGTGTACCATTCCAGCGGGTAAGTAAAGAATCATTCAGTTCTCCAACAGTGAAACCTTTGCTATATTTTCCTTTTCCCATATCGAAACGGGCAGGATCGGCAAAATCATTTCCCTGCTTATCCACTTCCAGAACATACGAAATCGATGCGCCGGTACCGTTATTGGTGCCAGTTGTCCAGGTTAATGTTAGTCCGGTATTGTTAATCTGCTTTTGATTAAGTTGTATAGTACTTTGCGAGGCAGTTACCGCCAGAGGTCCGGCTTTTATGTTATCGTCGGGATATTCTGTTTCACAAGAGCTCAGAATGCATATTCCGCCGAGTAGCAGAGCCGGCAATAATTTATAATATGATCTTATTTTTTTCATATCTAGATACTATTTAAGATTAATAGTCAGTGTTTTGTGATAAATTTGGATTTGCATCCCTTTCTTTTTGAGGTACAGGGAACAGTAAATGCTTAGTAGTCATGTTCGTTTTTCCGATTGAGTGAAGGAAATCGATGCCATACTGTCCGTCGTTCACACGAATTAAATCGAACCAGCGTTGTCCTTCGAAAGCCAACTCCATACGTCGTTCATGCAGGATTTTCATTCGGAGGTCCGATTGGTTGAGTCCGCTTACATTTCCCAATCCTGCTCTGGCACGAACTTTATTAAGTGTGGCATTATCATTTGAAGCCGGAAGTTGTGCATCGGTAGTTTTCCCCAGTTCGTTCAATGCTTCTGCTTTCATCAGCAGGACATCGGCATAACGCAATACCGGAAAGTTAAGAGGATTATTATCATAGGCATTAGCAACAGATTTTGCTACCAGGAATTTACGCAGGTTGTAGCCAGTATAGGAGTATGATTTTTTATAATCCATGTTATCGAATTTAGGACAGCCTTCATATAATACAGTAACATCTTTTCTCAGGTCTCCTGCCTCATAAGCATTTACAAATTCCTGTGTCGGCTGATTCCATCCCCAGCCACCTTCTACCATATTTGCTCCACGTGGTCCGGTAAAAGTGCTTAGCCACGACGATTGATTTTCGTTATCCCAGAAACCGTATCCGGCGTCTTTCACATATTGTACTTCGAATAGCGATTCGACACCATTTTCTTTGGTTGGGTCGAAATTGTCTCCATAATTTTGAGACAGGGCGTATCCCAGGTTTTTTACCTCATCGCAATAGTCAATTGTTTTTTGCCAGTTTCCAAGTGTCAGGTAAACTTTCGCCAGCATGCCATAGGCAGCTCCTTTTGAAGCTCTTCCGACATTAGCTCCGGTGTATTGATCGCGTGCAGGCAACAGTTCAGCAGCTTTTTCAAAATCAGCAATAATCTGATCGTAAACCAGCGATTTAGCAGTTCTTGCAGGCCGTAAATCTCCCTGTGGATCAACGGGTTCGAGCACAAGGGGAACGTCGCCGAAGAATCGTACCAGAATAAAATAGTAATGTGCACGTAAGAAGTAGGCCTCACCCAATACACGGTTTTTAATGTTGTCGCTGATATCCATACCGGGTACATTTTTAAGAACAAGATTGGCCCGTAAGATTCCCGGCCAGGGACCTCTCCATAAATCGAGTACTCCCTGATTATCGGTTGAGGTAACAAAGTTGGCCTGATCCTGAGTTTCAATACCGTCGGTACCTCCGGCAGCGCCTACAATACTGTTGCCGGCCATAATGTCGGTAGTCCACATACGCATATTGTACAATTTAGGCCACTGAAGTGGTTGGTAAGCGCCATTTACTGCTGCGATAGCATCCGCTTCAGTAAGATAGAAGTTTTCAGTATTTACTGAATCCTCAGGCGCTTTGTTCAGAAAATCCTCGCTGCAGGAAACCATTCCCAGCGTGATGATTGTCAGAAGAAAATATTTTGATAATTTCATAACTCTTTCTTTTTTATAGATTAAATACCAAGGTTAATACCGACAGTAAATGTGCGGGTTACAGGATAGACATTATTATCGATGCCATTTACACCTACTTCAGGATCAAATCCGCTGTAGTTGGTAAATGTGAAGATATTTTGCCCGGAAATATAGAACCGTGCCGAATGAAGCTTAATCTTCTGAATGATTTGAGCCGGCATGGTATAACCTAAAGTTATATTTTTAATACGCAGATAGGAACCATCTTCCACAAAGCGATCCGATGGACGTGTGTTTTTATTCGGGTCGTTGAATATTGCACGCGGAACGCTATTGCTGCTCCCTTCTCCATTCCAGCGATTGAGTGTGGCGATAGTCTGATTTTGTGCTACTGCCATGGCCTCGCTCCAAAATCGGTTGGCGTTTACGATCTGATTTCCGGCTACTCCCTGCAGAAAGATGCTTAAATCAAATCCCTTGTAAGTAAAAGTATTGTTCAGGGCGAATATGACCGTCGGATTCGGATTTCCCAAATAGGTGCGGTCATCATCGTTGATAACACCATCATTGTTCAAATCTTTGAAACGAATATCTCCTGCCGATGTTCTGTTGAAAGGATCGTTTCCGGGAACCTGAACAGCGTGATTATCCACTTCAGTCTGGTTTTGGAAAACACCGTCGGTCACAAATCCGTAGAAAGTATTGACAGGCAAACCTGCTTTGATTAATGCGAGATTATAGTTCAATCCAATACTTCCGCTCGACATAGGAATCGTGTCGTTGATGCTGATTACTTTGTTCTGATTGAAAGAGATGTTGAATGAAGTATTCCATTTCAGTTTGCCTGTCAGATTTCTTGAATTGATGGTCAGTTCTATACCCTTATTCTGCATCTCGCCAGCATTGATTGATGGTACATATATATCAGAATACCCTGTAGAAACAGGAACTACCATTGGAACCAGCATTTTATCCGTATTTTTCAGGTAAGCGTCGATCGAGACATCCACCCGTTGATTTAATAGTGTGGCATCAATACCGATATTACCTTGTTTCTGTCGTTCCCATTGTACGTATGGATTCGGCATTACAACAGGTACAACCGCCGAAACGATGGTATTATTGAAGTTGTAGACATAGGTATTCAGTGAAGAAGCAAACGAATAATTTCCTATTTCCTGATTTCCTGTCACACCGTACCCAGCACGCACTTTCACATCATCGAAGATATAGATGTCCCGCATGAAATCTTCTTCAGAAATACGCCATGCGGCAGATGCTGAGGGGAAAGTTCCGAATTTGTTTCCACTACCGAAGCGGGAAGATCCGTCGCGTCGGATAGTTGCAGTGAATAAATATTTATCTGCGAAACTGTAATTGACACGTCCCATATACGAAAGGAGGGCCCAACTGGAGGTGTTCCCTCCGTTTGTGGGTTGTTCAATCCCGTTATCGAGTTGTTGAGTCGTTTCACTCGCAAATTTTTTGACTGATGCATTGATATAATTGTTGCGGTTTTCCTGAGCACTGGTACCTGCCATGATACCTACACGGTGATCTCCTATTGTTTTTTCATAAGAGAGAGTATTATCCCATAACCAGGTAATGCTCTTATTATATCGCTGATAAAGATAAGCTGAACTGTTGATGCTTGTATCCCATTTATAAGTGGGCGACCAGGTACGTGAATCCCAGAAATTTGCCTGCAACCCGTAAGTTGTTTTGAATTTCAGGTTTTTCATTAATTCCAGTTCCGCATAAACCGATCCCATCAGATTGTATCCTGAAGTCAGGTTTTCAACGGTAAGCGCTTTCCCAACCGGGTTTTCAATGTCTCCGTCATAAATGGGTTGAGCTACCGGGCCTGAGTAACTTCCGTCAGATCGTTTTACGGGTTGTGTAGGTAATGCGAGCATAGCATTCTGGATGCTGTAACTTCCGCTGGGTTTCAAATCGTGGTTCAGCAGTATGGTGTTACCCACTTTTAACCAGGAGTTTACTTTGCTGTCGGCGTTCACCTGCAGTGAAAAACGTTTAAACCCTGTACCGATCACGATACCCTCCTGATTGAGCACATTACCGGAGATATAATAGTTTGTTTTTTCACTGTTACCCGAATAAGAAAGAGAATAGTTCTGCATGGGAGCGGTGCGGAAGATTTCGCCAAACCAGTTGGTGCCCACACCCAGACTCTGAGGATCCCAGAAAGCAGGATTAGGAACCTGTCCGCCATTGGTCAGCATTTCATTCTGAAGTTGAGCAAACTGACTTGCATTCAACATCTCTACCACATTGGTAGGTTGTTGTAGTGCATAAGAATAATTAAAACTGAGATTTGATTTTTCAACGCCCTGAGTTCCACGTTTGGTGGTTACAATGACCACTCCGTTAGCTCCCCGCGAACCATAAATAGCTGTTGCGGAGGCATCCTTTAATACCTGAAGCGACTCAACATCGTCCATATTCAGTTGATTAAGTCCGCCAGATACAGGAACACCATCGATGACAACCAACGGATTGCTGTCGTTGATGGTACCGGTACCACGAATTCTGAAAGTTGCATCCGAACCGGGAGTTCCTGAACTGATAACCTGAACACCGGCCGCACGACCCTGCATGGCATCACTGATGCTTGGAACAGGTAAGGACGTAAGTTCATCCGATTTAATCACAGAAACAGATCCGGTGAGATCTTTCTTTCGCTGAGTGCCATAACCCACCACCACTACTTCTTCGAGTTGTTCCGATGTTTCAGTCAGCACGATGTTTACTGGGCTACTTTTCACCACCACTTCCTGAGTGGTATAACCTACATAAGAGACCAACAATACCGGGTTTGAAGAATTTGATGTCAGGGTAAAACTCCCCGAGAAATCTGTAATTGTTCCTGAAGAAGTGCCTTTGAGCACCACACTTACGCCGATCAATGGATCGCCATTCACATCCGCTACTTTTCCCGTAATGCTGCGGCTGCTTGTCTGCGCTGCTACAGGAAGAAGTATCCATGCCATCAAACTACCTGTAAGCAGGAAGTTGAGAAGAAATTTTTTCATGTTTAACTTCATGTTAGATATATATTTAAGATTAATTTGCCGGGATTCGCTTTTCCCCGATGCAAATATAGAAGGTAAAGAAATCCAAAAAACCGAATGGAACAGGATAGTAGTGAATTTAAAAGAAGTATTAACTCTAATGGTTAATTTTCAATCAATTATGTGATTTGGATCGGAGGAAATTAGTAGTAACTTTAGAAAAAATAAACTCCGGTTTAGTTGTTTCCTAAACCTATTCTCATGACTTTATCTTCAAATTCTTCTCTGTTTCCAAGGGCCTTATTCCGCATTTTAGTACGGTAGTTATATACAGTAGATAAAGAACATCGCAAAAAATGAGATATTTTTACGCTGTCGGTAATGCCCAGACGAATTAATGCAAAAACGCGTAACTCGGTGGTCATCAGTTGCCCCTGTTTCAGCTGAAAGCCTTCGTCGTCGGAAAGAAGTTTTCCGAATTCTTCCACAAAATCGGGAAATAATTGCAGAAAAGTAATGTCGAAGTTGTGGTAAAAATCTTTCAATTCGTCCTCAATCAATTGATTTGATTTGATAAGGTGCATCATCTCTTCGGTTTTCCCGGTACCGGCGAGTTTATTGAGTGAGCGGCGATAATTGTCCAGTTTGTCAATGTATTCCGAACATTGATCCATGTAACGCCCGATATATTCTTCCTTGATGATATTACTTTCAGAAAGTGTTTCATTGGTATCTTTCAACTCTTTGTTGATACGGAAGAGTTCATGGTTCAGTTCGTTCAGTTGATCATTAGTTAACGAAAGATTTTTACGGGCGGCGGCCAGTTTTTTCATTTGCCGGTAGATGAAGAAAACTGCTATCATCAGGGCGATGGATAAAAAGCTGATGATAAAAATAGTAATCATCATCAGTCTTTGTTTCGACAAGGTCTGATGTTGATATGCTTTGTCCACAATGGGCATGATCTCCGAGATTTCGATGGTTCGGAGTCGCGCGTTACAAAAAAGGGCATCTTCGAGCGAGCGGCGCGAGTAGAGATATGCCCGGTCGATGTCGCCATCCTCATAAAGCATAAAACTCAATAACCGAAGCGAAACATATTCTTTGGTTGCCGATTTCAGGTCGTGGATAGCCGAAATGGTAAGCCATTTTTTTTCTTCCTCACGTTCTTTTTTTCCCCGGTAAGCCATGGAGATGCTGTAGGCAATCAGGGCTTTTTCGTGCACATTTTCTTCTTTAATGGTCGGAAAATAACTTTGCAACATCTGCAAAGCTTCATCATAATGCTTATTGAGAATCAACTGATCCGATTTCACCAGGATGTGCGGACTGGAGGAAGGTGGATTGGCTGTTAATAAAGAATCTCTGTAAGCATCCGTCAGCAGATCGTAACGTGCTTTTTCCTGCACCGATACGGCATAATCGGCCATAAACCCAAAAACAGTGCGGTTGATATGGAAATAGTAAGCCTTCAGATCAGGATACTTTTGAATGTCCACCGTTTCCAACAAATCCACGGCTTCTTTATACATCCCCATTGTTCCCATGATGGATGCTAAATTAAGTCGTGCATCAGTAATGTATTCCTTATTATTCAATTTCTCTGCCAGTTGCAGTTTTTTGCGTGCATAGACAAGTGCGGAGTCTGATTTATATGCACTGTATGCATCAAATAATTTCCCGGAGATATTAAATTGTTGTTCAATAGAGTCTGAGTATTTCAACAGTTCCTTTAACGACGATAATTTTTCTTCCTTTTGATCGGAATAAAACTGATGATTTTCAACAACGGAATCTAGTTCGCTGATTAGCAACTCAATATTGTCGTTGGAAGCAAAGGCAAAAAGAGAGATCAGGAAAAGCAATATTGTGAATAACAGTTTCATACGTATTAAATTAAGAATCCGGAGATAAAAGGAATCAGTACAAAAATAGAAAAAACTCTCCAAATTGGAACCGGGGATATAATTGTTTATGAAATACAGACTATTCAGGAGGTTATTTCGACCGACTCGCTCTGTTCGACTGATTCGAATAGCCCGATTCGATTGATTCGAATGCTTCTGTTCGAATCAATCGAAATAAACACTATAAATTGAACAGAATCTCTTCCGGTTTCTCGACAAATCTTTCCGCTCCTGCCTCTTCGAGTTCCTGACGAGGCCGGAATCCCCACAATACGCCTGTGAATTGAATATTGGCATTGATGGCTGTCTGTGCATCGATTCCAGAATCGCCGATGTACAGGGTTTCGCTTTTCAGAACCCCGGCTGTGTTCACGATTTCATTTAAAATATCCGGCGACGGTTTAACCGGGATACCATCACGCTGTCCGAGTACAGATGTAAAACTGATGTCGGGAAAGAATCGCTTTACCAAATCTACTGTTGCATCGTGCATCTTATTCGATGCTACACCGAGTTGATATCCCCCCTGCTGAAGTTTGGTCAATAATTCAGTTATGCCGGGATAGGGTTTGGTACAATCATCCGCGTGAAATAAATAATATTTCAGAAATTCATGTTTTACCATCAAAATGGCATCTGCGTTTTTGTGTTCTTCCGGCAGTGCCCGTTCGATTAGTTTATTGATACCATTGCCTACAAAAAAACGGTAACTCGCGGTGTCGTGCAATGGAAAATTGAATTGTTTCAACGCGTGATTGGTTGCGTTTGCCAAGTCTTCGATGGTATCTAATAAGGTGCCATCCAAATCAAAAATAATTAATTTTATCATATTTTATATTAATAATTGGTGTGTTGTGCGTAGAGACAGGGCATGCCCTGTCTCTACATTATCCGGCATGCCCTGTCCCTACATTTACCCGCATGCCCTGTCTCTACATTTACCCGCATGCAACAACCTTTTTTAATTTCACATAACACAAATAGGCCGATGTTTCATAACCCATCCTGTTCAGCAATATGGTGTAATTCTTCACCTGCTTTTGATAAGAAGGCAATTCGTGTTCACCGAACTTGTAATCGATCACGAGGGCTTTTTGTCCTTCCAGGATGATCCGGTCAGGGCGATATTGATGTCCTTCAGGGGTCAGGATGGTTGTTTCGTTTAGTACCTGAACACCTTCCCTAAACCAGTTTTCCACTTCCGGCATCTGCCAGAAATCATCAATATCAGATGTTATTTTAACAGCTTCTTCCGAGGTTATTCTGCCTTCCCTTATAAATTCAGCAATGATTCCGGCATGATCTTCCGGAGCATTGATACGGCAGAAAATTTCATGCATCAGGTTACCATAATCAAGCGGATTCTCCGTGATGTCAATTTCTTCCCGGTTGAACATGCTGATTTTATGTTTAAGCTTAAGCCGGCCGGTGACATCGCAGGTTGGATAATCGCTGAGTTTCTGCGTTTCGTTTATATGCTGTTTATTTTCCGGAGGTACAAGAAGCGCTTTCCCGAGTTCATAAAATTTTTCTTCCGCATTGAAATGAGTATTTAAAAGCTCACCCTGCGTGTTGTTGAAACAAAGAAACAACAGGGATGCAAGCGTGTTCAGTTTGATTTCTCCGCTTTTGGTTTCTTTGGGAAGCGGACAAATACCCACCATTTCATGTTTGGCCCGCGTAAAAGCCACATAAGCGATGTTCAGGTTGTCGATATACGTATGCATCATTTCCCTGAAATATTGCCCGGCAAAAATGGAGTCTCCCAGTTTTGAGGTGTATTCTACCGGTATCAAAGGCAACCCGTTAAATGGTGCTACGTTAGTTTCGCACCAAAGAATATTTCGCATCCGGCTATCCAGTTCCCAGTCACAAAAAGGAATGATGACAGCTTTGAAATCAAGTCCCTTGGATTTGTGTATGGTCATGATGCGAAATGCCAGTTCATTTTCCGGGGTAGCGATAAATTGCTTATGACCGGATTTTTCCCACCATTGCAAAAATGAGTTCAGATCGGAGGATTTTCCGGTAGTAAATTTGTAAATGATATCCTGAAATGCCTGCAGGAAAACTACTTCATTATGCCAGGCCGGTAAATCGAACAGTGCAATTATTTTCTCTGTCATTTCGAACAATGAGAGGTGTTTGCATTGCAGCAATTGTTCGTTTTCGTCCTCAGAAAATAAAGATGACAGACCATTTTCAGGATTGTTGCCCGACATCGAAACTTTCAGGGCTTCATTGACCGGGAGTTTTAATTTCCCCTGAGCATACTCCTGATTTACAATCGCTCTTTGAACAGAATCTTCCGTATTTATGAGCAGGCGAAGGATTCCCAGGAGAAATTTAATGGTGGAGGCCGATTCGACCATCAGTCCTTCGGTCCCCATGATATCGTAACTGAACTCTGGTTTGGCTTCGGGAGTTGTTTTATAATTCAGCAGTGTTTGTATGACTTGTTTTTCTTCGCTATTGGTCCTTACCAAAATAGCCACATCGCCGGGTTTGTATCCGCGCGACTGAAAATCTTCGAGTATACCAGGAAGTCTCTTCAAACTGATTTCTCTCCAGGAAATATCTTCCTCTGTGTCATCTGTAAATTCAAACCGGACCCGGCCTGTGCCGGCTTTATCAGGAACCTGCTGCACTGTTTCCTGATAGGCATTGCTTATTTTACCTTTTAAGTCTTCTAACTGATTTTGATTCGCATCGGAATTTTCAATATTCTCATCTAATTTCCGTTGCAGACGACTGGATGCCTCTACAAAAAAAGTATTGTTAAAATCAACAATGTTCTTATCGCTTCTCCAATTGGTGTCGAGATTTTCGTCCTTTATCTCTTCCTTACTGAAATCCTGATAGAGTTGGCTATCCAGTAGTTTCCAGTCAGAATTACGCCAGCGGTAGATGCTTTGTTTAACGTCACCCACCACTAAGTTATCGTTACCCGAAGACAGGCTGTTTTTAATCAACGGAAGGAAGTTTTTCCATTGTAATACTGAGGTGTCCTGAAACTCATCAATCATAAAATGATCAATAAGCAGACCGCTTTTTTCATAGATAAAAGGCGCATCGCTATCATCGATAATTTTATTTAGCAGCAGGTTCGAATCCGAAATCAGCATAATGTTTTGCTCGGTGGTCAGTTTTTTGATTTGCATTGCCAAATCCGACAGGATGCCGAGCGTGTTCAGGTGTTTCTGGATGATTAATGCTGAATTCCGGATAGGCAGATGTTCGTCGAAATGAGCAATCAATTCCTGCATTTTCGATTGCAATCCACCCTGATATACGGCGTTGATGGATTGAATGATGTGTTGAGGAGTCTTTTGGGTATAACAGGATTCAACCTCTTCAGCCATTTTGAAAAATGAATCTTTCAATTCCAACACTCCGCGGGATACTTTTTCCAGATATTTCATGCCGGTACGGGAGCCTCCTTTGAAGTCTTCCAGTTGTAATCCGTTATTTTGTATGATTTGCAGGGCTTCATCTGCTATTCTTTTGGCATTGGCGGCAAAATCGTCGATGATAAAATGTAATTTGCTGCGGAATTCGGACAGGAATTTGCGATCGTGTAATTTTTCGTTGGTCTCAGCTGCTTTATGCTGATAACTCTCCTTAAAAATTTCATAACCAAGCTCGAGGATACTTGATCGCATATTCCAGTTCTCGGCATTTTCAATTCTTTCTTCTGCGTATGAGGTAAGCCATTCCAGTAATTGTTTGTTTTCTTTTTCAGATAAATCGAAAAACAGGTTGTCAACCGATTGGTCAAGCACCTGCGAAGTATCTAATTCGAGTGCATAACCACCGTGTACACCAATGTCGCGGGCAAAAGCACGGATAACCTGCTGAAAAAAGCGGTCGATTGTGCTGATGGAGAAAGCGGCATAATCGTGCAGAATATTGATGAGAATTTTACCGGCCTGCTGATTGATGGCTTCGGCCGATTGATTTTTTTTCTTCATCAAATCCGTCCGGTATGGAGATTGTTGTCCGATTGCCAACAAGTGAAGTTCTTTCATGATACGCGACTTCATCTCCTCTGTAGCCTTGTTGGTAAAGGTCACAGCCAGTATACGCCGATGGTGATTGGGTTTGTCAGCATCGAAAAGCAGGCCGATATAATCCTGTGTAAGACGGAATGTCTTTCCGGAACCGGCAGAAGCGCGATATACTTTCAGCATATTTTATCTTTTCTTCTGAAAAAACTCTTTCATCAGGACAGCACATTCATCTTCAAGCACACCACCGGTAACGATGGTTTTGGGATGAATTCCCAGAGGAGCAAAGCGTAAAAATCCACGTTTTTCATCACTGGCGCCGTATACAATCCGGCTGATTTGCGACCATCCGAGGGCACCTGCACACATCACACAGGGTTCAACGGTGACATAGATAGTGCAGTCGGTCAGGTATTTTCCTCCCAGAAAACCTGCGGCAGCAGTTATGGCCTGCATTTCAGCGTGCGCAGTCACGTCATTTAGCGTTTCAGTGAGGTTATGTCCGCGTGCGATGATTCGATCCTGGCACACGATGACAGTTCCCACCGGGACTTCCTCCCGTTCGAAAGCCTTCCGGGCTTCGGCGAGGGCCTGCTGCATGAAATACTCATCACTCAACATCTTCTTCTATAACCAGATTATCGATGATAAAGTTCTGTCGCTCAGATGTGTTTTTACCCATATAGAAAGAAAGCAACTCGGATACAGCATCTTCTTTCTTGAGTGTAACCTGATCCAGCCTGATGTCTTTCCCAATGAAATGTTTAAATTCATCCGGCGATATTTCTCCCAATCCTTTAAAACGGGTGATTTCAGGATTTGCTCCCAGTCTGGCTATTGCCTGTATCCGTTCTTCTTCCGAATAACAGTAGATCGTTTCTTTTTTATTCCGTACCCTGAACAAAGGTGTTTGCAGGATGTACACATGTCCTTTTTTAATCAGATCAGGGAAGAACTGAAGGAAGAAAGTTATCAGCAGCAGACGGATATGCATCCCATCGACATCGGCATCGGTTGCTACAATCACTTTGTTGTATCGTAAACCATCAATTCCTTCTTCAATATTCAGTGCCGCCTGCAGCAGGTTAAACTCCTCGTTTTCATACACAATCTTTTTGGTAAGACCGTAACTGTTGAGCGGTTTACCCCTCAAACTGAAAACAGCCTGGGTATTCACATCGCGGCTTTTGGTAATAGAGCCACTCGCCGAGTCGCCCTCGGTGATGAAAATACAGGTATCTTCCACATTTCCTTTTGCATCGTTGTAATGCAGCCGGCAGTCCCTGAGCTTCTTGTTGTGCAGGTTGACCTTCTTGGCACGTTCCCGGGCCAGTTTGGTTACACCGGCAATGGCTTTTCTCTCCTTCTCCGAATCCTGAATTTTCTGCAACAGCGTGTTGGAAGTTTCAGCGTTTCGGTGCAGGTAATTATCTAATTCCTTTTTCAGAAAATCTGAAATGAACTTGTTGATCGAAATTCCGTCCTTAGACATGTCTCTCGAACCCAGTTTTGTTTTGGTCTGTGATTCGAAAACCGGTTCTTCCACACTGATAGCGACAGCAGCCACGATGCCGTTACGGATATCGGTCAGCTCCATGTTCTTGTTGTAGAATTCCTTGATGGTGCGACCCACAGCTTCCCGGAAGGCGCTCTGGTGTGTACCTCCGTGAGTTGTGTGTTGACCATTCACGAAAGAATAATACTCCTCTCCATACTGATCGGTGTGTGTAAAGGCAATTTCGATGTCTTCCCCTTTCAGATGGATAATAGGATAGAGCATATCCGCTGTGATATTTTCATTCAGCAGATCAAGCAGACCGTTTTTAGAGCTTATTTTTTTATCGTTAAACCTGATGGTAAGACCGGTGTTGAGATACGCATAATTACGAAGCATCGTTTCGATGAAATCTTCGTTGTATTTGTACTTCTCGAACATGGTATCGTCGGGTTCGAAATAGATATAGGTTCCTCTTTCCGAAGTATTATCTTCAATAATACCCGTTTCAGATGTAATTTTCCCTTTTTCAAATTCAGCCCGGCGTGTTTGTCCATCACGGAAACTTTGCACAATAAACTTATTCGACAGAGCATTCACCGCTTTTGTCCCCACGCCATTCAATCCAACCGATTTTTTAAAAGCTTTCGAATCGTATTTTCCCCCGGTGTTCATGATTGAAACTGCGTCAATCATTTTCCCGAGCGGAATTCCTCGTCCAAAGTCCCTGACCTCCACATATCTGTCGTGAAGAGTAACGTTAATTTGTTTCCCGGCTCCCATCCGGAATTCATCCACACAGTTGTCTAGCACTTCTTTCAACAACACATAAATCCCGTCATCTGCATGCGAACCGTCACCAAGTTTGCCGATATACATACCGGGACGGCGGCGGACGTGTTCCAGTCCCTCCAGCGTAATAATATTGCTGTCGCTGTAATCAACCTGTTGCACACCATTCAGTTCGTCCATATCTCTTTTTATGAAATTTAATGTTTTTAAGATTCTACCTGGCTATCCACGATTCCGGATTTAAAATGGTCCGGTCCTTCCATATCTGAAAAAACAACTCCGTTTTATTGTCATTTTCCGGGTCAGTATAAATTTGTCCGATGCTTTGTTTGGCTTCTACCTTCTGACCCACGCGAACATAAATGTTTGTGAGGTTAGCATAAACAGTCCGGTACTGCCCGTGTTGAATAATGACTCCGTTATTACTCCCCGGAACCGAGAAACGTTGTGTGACAACTCCCTCGAAAACAGCACGGGCATTTGTTTTGGAAGGTGTTTGTATATAAATGCCTTTGTTGTTTGTCGTTACATATTTTAACGTCGGATGGGGTTGAACTCCAAATCTTCCGCTGATAAAACCCCGATCTACCGGCCAGGGAAGGCGACCGGAATTTGCTGCAAAATTACCTGAGATGAGTTTTTCTTCTTTGGTCATGGCATACCCCGTTTCAGTTGTTCGCGGTTTTGTCGCAGATTCCTTGCTGTCGGGCTCTTTTGCTCTTCTGGCCTGTTCTTCTTTTCTTCTTTTTTCTTCTGCTTTTCTTACTTCTTCAGCGATTAGGGCCTCAATTTTCCGGTTCAGATCGTTCGCAATTTTTTGCTGCTTTTTCAGATCTGCCTGTAATGTTTTTTCTTTCTTTTTTAAATCAGAATATACAGAGTTTTCTTTCCTTTGATCGGCAATTAGTTTCTGTTGTTCAGCGCTTTTTTGTGATTTGATATCAACCTGTGTTTTTTTATGCTGAGCCAGTTGTTCTGTCTTACTTGCTATTTCGAGTTTCGTGTTTTCAATTTTTCGCATCTGTTCTTTTCGGTATTCCGAATACTCCTGCATATAGCGAAGGCGACGGAAAGATTGATCAAATGTTTCAGCCGACAAAACGAACAGTATTTTTGAGTAAACACTCCGGTTGATATAAGCTTCTCTCACCATATTGGCATAATCAGCCTTATAGGTTTCCAGTTCCAGTTCCAGCTTTCTGGTTTCATTGTTCAGCTTATTAATTTCAGTATCTAAAGTCGATATTTCCTTGTTGATATGATTGATAAGCGATTTTCTTTCGTTGATATTCTTATTGATAATATTCAGTTTGTTAAGCGAACTACGCTGTGTTTTTTTGGTCTCACTCAGGACTTTACTTGTGGTCTCAAGCCTTCTCAGGGCATTCCTGCGTTGCTCCTCCAGTTCTTTAATCGTCTGACCGACGGCAATGGTCAGGGTCAGCAGCATGAGTAATATAGTGACTATCTTTCGCATATTCTTTCCTATTTGATCAGTGACGAAATATTTCCTTGCCGGTATTGACTCAGGTTTAACGCTGGAATCGTTATGTTTTCATCAACAGCAAACCGGCTGATTGACATGTTGAGGCTATACAATTCTGTTTTGTTTTTCAGTTGAAAACGTATCCCGTAAGGAAAGGTTAAGTTTCCGTTTTGCGTGAAATCCGAATAAAAAGCCATAAACTGCTCATTCCCGGAATTGGAATTGACAGCCATTTCCCGTATCCTGTAATTTTCGTTCAGGAAAAAATGCTGATTCAATGTAGCATGCTGATAGGATAGCATTTTGCTCCCACTCTTTTCAGTTGCATTCATCAGAACAGGATCAATATGATTTGTTTTATTGATGAAAAAGAGTTTATTGGTGAACAGAGATTCAAAAGTAAGATAATTAATGGCAATTCCGAATTGTTGTTCAAAGATACTGTAATCCGATTGATAATAGATACCTTTTATTTTGTCGATTACAAGAATCTGCTCTGGTGTCAGTCTGGCAATAAACATTTCAACGCCAAAAAAGGGCTGTACCGAAATATGAATAACAGAATCGGGAATAATTTTGCAAGTTGCGACACTGTTGTATCGTGTTTTTTCATTCAGACTGATGCCGATATTCATGCGTTTAAATTCAATATTAGTGAATTTCGGTTCTGCCTTTCGTATTTCTGTCAATAATAGTTGAGCCTCAGTCTGTTTCTCAGGCATAACTGTTTTTTTTGTTGTTTTACATCCTGCAATTGTAATGAAAACCAACACTGTCAGTATTATTCTTATGAAATCCTTTTGCATGTTATCTGTTCCATCCTTTATTTTCAATTTTTGCTTTTAATTCTTCAGTCTGATGGCCTGAATCATACGCTTTCTTCCATGTCTCAATCGCTTTGGTATCCTGGTCTCCAAGCATCCAGAGAATGTCTCCGTAATGTTCCAGAATTACTCCCGGTGTCTGGTCGTTCTTCATGTTATCAATGGCCCTTTCTATATAAAATTTTGCCAGTGAATAATTTCCCTGTTGATAGAAAATCCAGGCGTAAGTATCTAAATAAGTGCTGTTACGGGGCTCTTTTTCCACTGTCTTGGCGCTCATTCTTTCCGCTTTTTGCAACTCTTTCTTTTCAATAGAAAGATAATATGCAAAATTATTCAAGGCGATCAGGTTATTAGGATTTATTGTAACAGACTCTTCATAAGCCTGATAAGCTTCTTCTGTTTTTTCAAATTTCATATAGATATCTCCCAGATGGGCAAAGATATCACTTTTTAATTCAGGTTTTTCACCTTCTTTAAAGAGAGTAAGTGCAGTCTTATGTGTATTAAGAGCTTCTTCATATTGTTCTGTTATCTCTAATGTAATACCTTTGTAGAAGTAAAAAATGAGTTTCTCATCTGCGGCATCGATTGCTCTGTCTGTAATCCGGATAACTGTATCATACTCTTTTTTATCAAAATAAATTTGAATCAGATTCAACCAGGTTTGCTGGTTTCTGGGGTTGATATTCAACATCGATTCATAAGCGAGCACGGCTTCTTCGGATCTTTTCAGATATTGGAGAAAGGCGGCGTAATAACCATGTACTTCTTCTTCCAGCGGATAGTAGTCAATTAGTAGTTTAAATAGTTTTTCAGTTTCTTCAATTTTTCCGTCCGCCTTGATGATATGTTCAATGTGTTGTCCGAGAATTTCTAATTTACTGGTCATGTCTAACTGTCCGTTTTGCAACGCAAGCATGATATATTCGAGTGATTTTTCATGATTATTTACTGCTTTGTAATACTCGGAAAGAGAAACAAACACAAGTGGGTTTTGCGGGTCATTCTCCAGGATTGACAGATACAAGGTATATGCCTCCTGTAATTTACCCTGTTGCATTAACATATCCCCTTTCAAAATACGATACCTGTTATCTTTGGGGAATCTCTGAATTAGCTTGTCAATTTCAGCATGTGCCTTTTTGATGTTGTTTTCAGCCAGGTAAAGTCTTATTTTGTCAAAAATGATGCGCTCATTGATGCCGGTAATGCGTTCCAGTTTCTGGTATAAAGCGATGGCTTTAGAAGGTTGCTTTGTTTCTTTGTATAACTGGATCAAAACGTTGTATGTGTACTCTTTCTCAGGATATTTTTTTAGCAAAGACTCACCAATGGCTATGGCTTCTTCGTATTTTTTATCCTGAATATACAAACTGATGAGGTTGGTGTTGTACCACCAGTTGTCAGGTTCGGCCAGAACAGCTTGTTGCAGACCCTTCAAGGCTTCCTCTTTTTTTCCGGAAGCAAGTTCCATAAAAGCAATTTCGACATTTAATCCGGTATCGGTGGAGTCTATTTTACTGCTTTTTAGAAATGATTCATAAGCCTCAACAAACAAACCTTCTTCCTTGAGTCTTAAACCTTCGTAAAAATGAAAATAAAACTCACGTTGTTCCTCTTCGGATAAGGCATGATTTTCCTTATTCTCCAGCGTAGCATGTTTTATGCTGTTGCAGGAAAATAACGTAAAAAGTAAAAAATAGATGATTTGATTTTTTAATTTCATACACCGGTATGTCCAAAGCCACCTGCTCCGCGATCGGTAGCGCCCAATTCTTCAACTTCAACCCACTCTGCCTGTACATGTGAAGCAATTACCATCTGGCAGATACGTTCACCATCTTCAATCACAAAATCTTCTGAAGATAAATTAATCAGGATCACACAAATCTCACCCCGATAGTCGGCATCAATAGTTCCCGGCGAGTTCAGAATAGTTATCCCTTTTTTGATGGCCAGTCCGCTGCGCGGACGAATTTGCGCTTCGTAACCAACCGGCAGTTCTATAAATAATCCCGTTGGAACCAGTTTGCGCTCTAAAGGTTTAAGTATAATTTTCTCATCCAGGTTAGCCCGCAAATCCAGCCCTGCCGAGTGAACGGTTGCGTATTCAGGAAGAGCGTGTTTGGAGTGGTTGACAATTTTTATCTTCATATATGTTCTTAATAATTTCTGAGATTTACAATAGCCACAAAAATACAATTTTTTCGTGGGATACTAACATTAAAAAAGATTGAAAATGGTTTTTTTGATTAATTAAAGAAAAATTTCCTTAATTGTTTTCGTAGCTAAAATATTTATCGTACTTTTGTATCGCCTGAAGAAGGGGGTAGGTTTTTTTAAGGAGATAAAGAACATTATATAAACACAATTTTATTTATTTATTAGCAAATGGCAAATTTGGATTTAAGCAAGTATGGTATTTCGGGGAACTTCGAAATCGTACACAATCCGTCTTATGAAGAGCTTTTTCAAGCCGAAATTGACCCTGCGAATGAAGGATTCGAAAGGGGAGTGTTAACAAAAACCGGTGCTGTAGCAGTTGATACTGGTATTTTTACGGGCCGTTCTCCTAAAGATAAGTTCATTGTTCTGGACGACACAACAAAGGATACGCTTTGGTGGGATGGTACCATCAACCGTCCGACAACTCCTGAAGTGTTTGACGCTTGTAAGAATCTGGTAACCAAACAACTTTCCGGTGCAAAAAAATTATACGTGGTTGATACATTCTGTGGTACCAACGAAGATACCCGCATGAAAGTGCGTTTCATCATGGAAGTGGCATGGCAGGCTCATTTTGTGACTAATATGTTCATCCGTCCATCTCATTACGAACTGGCAAACTATGGTGAGCCTGATTTCGTATGTCTGAATGGTTCAAAAACGACAAACCCGAACTGGAAAGAGCAGGGACTTCATTCAGAGAACTTCACATTGTTCGATTTGACCCGCAAAATGCAGGTTATCGGTGGTACCTGGTATGGTGGTGAAATGAAGAAAGGTATTTTTGCTTTGATGAACTATTATCTGCCATTAAAAGGTATTGCTTCTATGCACTGTTCTGCGAATGTGGGTGTTGACGGAGATGTTGCAATTTTCTTCGGTCTTTCGGGAACGGGTAAAACAACTTTGTCGGCCGACCCGAAACGTTACCTGATTGGTGATGATGAGCATGGTTGGGACAATCACGGAGTTTTCAACTATGAAGGTGGTTGTTATGCGAAAGTAATTGACTTAAGCAAAGAAAACGAACCGGATATCTGGAGAGCTATCAAACGTGATGCGCTACTTGAAAACGTAACAGTTAAAGAAGACGGTACGCCTGATTATTCTGCCGCAGCTTCTAAAACGGAAAATACACGTGTTTCTTATCCTATTCATCACATCAGCAAAATTGTGTTGCCTTCACGTGCAGGACATGCTTCTAAGATTATTTACCTGTCGGCTGATGCATTCGGTGTATTACCTCCCGTATCTATTCTGGATGATAAAGCTGCTCAATATCACTTCCTTTGCGGTTACACGTCAAAATTAGCCGGAACAGAACGTGGTATCACAGAACCTCAGATGTCATTCTCACCTGCATTTGGTGAAGCGTTCCTGACATTGCATCCGACAATGTACGCTAAAACACTGGTTGCTAAAATGCGGGAGCATGGAGCAAAAGCTTACTTGGTTAATACCGGCTGGAACGGAACAGGAAAACGTATGTCTCTGAAAGATACACGTGCCATTATTGATGCCATTATCGATGGTTCTATTCTGGAAGCTGAAACCAAACATATTCCGGTGTTGAATCTGACAGTTCCGGTTGCTCTGAAGAATGTTTCAGAAGGTATCCTGGATCCTCGTGATACTTATCCGACTGAAGCTGATTGGACTGCAAAAGCAAAACAGCTTGCAGCAAAATATATTGCTAACTTCGAGCAGTATTGCGATAATGAAGATGCTATTGCATTGAAAGTTGCCGGACCTCAGTTATAAGGAGTATTTAAAACAGATAAAGAAACAGGCTGTCTGGTATCCGGACAGCCTGTTTTGTATCTGAGAACATGATTAAACTATTATTTCCCTTTCTCCGATTAAATTGCTGATATTAAAATTTTATCAATTACTTTCTCCTTTAGTGAAACACCGACTGAAAAACAACACCTGATAATGTATCGCATTAGCCCAGTATTCCCAATTGTGTTTGCCCGGACGTTCGATATAATCATGATCAATTCTCAGCTTGATTAGTTTCTGATGCAAAGCAGCATTCATTTCATATAAAAAATCAGCAACACCACAATCAATAATGATATTCAAATCTTTATTGTTCAAGCTTTCTACGAGATATGCCACAGAATGAGAGCGCCATAGTTCTGGAGCTTCTTCGTAGCTCTTCCCTATCCGTTTGGTAAGGTCATATTTTTTTGATGTGCCTAAAACGTCCACAGCTCCGCTCATACTTCCGGCATGAGCAAATAAAGTCCGGTTGCGGATAGCCAGATACAGGCCCCCGTGACCTCCCATGCTTAATCCGGTTATGGCTCTCCCGTTACGGTTGGGTATGGTCGCATATTGTTTATCAATAAAGCTAATTAGGTCCTTAGTGATAAACGATTCGTATTGAAAACCTGGATCCACGGGGCTGTCCAGGTACCAACTACTGTATCCCCCGTCGGGACAGACAATCAGTATTCCGTATTGAGTCGCCAACTCTTTAACTGCCGGAACTCTGTTGACCCAATTGGCATAATCACCACTGTAACCATGCAAAAGGTACACAACTGGGTATTGTTTCTTTTTTGAGTAGTTTTCAGGCTTTATTACGACAGTCTTGATTTCTTTCTTCATTTTTTCAGCATAAACACTGATTGTATCCACTTGTGCTGCCTGAATCAAAAAGCAAGTAATCAGAAACAAAATAATTGTTGAAGATCTTTTCATACGATTGAATTTTATTTTTTAATTATTGTATGGAACTTTCGATGAGATAATTGATTAAATCAGTTCATGTTCGTTTCCTGTGAATAAAATATTTATAAGTTATATATAAATCCTGTTTCAAGATGAACAGAGCGTCTTTTCGAGGTTTTTTCCCAACGAATGGCATTATAAAGCGGATTATGTTCTACGACATAACTTAGTCCTGCCCTAAATTGTATGTGGGAATTAATAAAATATACACCATTAATTCCGGAGCTCAAAACAGCCTTGAAGTTTCTGATGTTTTTTTTGACGTCTTCGGTGTTTTCCGTACCCAGTGAAAACTGATAAATGTAATCATTATCAGGATTTTGTCTGTGTATGTAAATGTTAAATAGTCCTTTTGAGTGGTATGTTTTGAATCCAAGATACTGACTGTTGCCGCCTGTTCCGTTACCTGCTCCCAACCATTGTCCCTGATTGGTATATCCTTGCGTGATTAAATGGTGTGAATAAAAGGTTGAACTCCATTGAAACTGAAAATCCTGTGACATTTCTAAATTTGAGATTTCAAGCAGAAGTTCTCCTTTGTAGTGTTTGTTCAGTGCATTAAATGAAAAAGATTTTCTTGCTCCGGAAGTGTAAACCATAGAATGAAAAGGATATCTGATATATCCATCCAGTCCCGGACTATAATCATTTAATCCAATTTCAGTATAGACTTCAAATCCCGATTCAGGCAATAAATAATTAAAACCTAATGAAGCTCTTTGGTCCCAGGTATCTCGTCCCCCATGAATATTTCCGGGAATAAAAAATAAATCGGGAATAGAAAGCAGGGACTTAAAGTCCCATTGGCATAAGAAGTTCCGGTTTGCAGAGATAGTTAACCCTTTTATGAAAGAAGGGGCATATCCAAAAGACAAGCCTGAAATCAATCTGGAATTATTGGTGTTATCATGGTCGAAAAAAGCAGATTCTTTTAACTGCCCCAACCATAAACGGGCCTCAATTTTTCCTGCAGACCAATTTCCAAAGCGAAGCGTTACAGGACGTACGCCAATGTCAAAACGGGGGTATGAAGGGGCATTGTTGGAATGAATGATTGGATTGAGTTTTGCTGGCCCTAACCATAAATATTGTGTTCCTATGCCTACTGTAAAGGATTTTGATGTATATCTGAGTTCTGAATCTCCCCAGGAAAAATTGAAAAAACTTTTGTTCCCAAAACGTTGGGGAGCATCTATGTAATGAATACCATAATAGCCATATATTGCAGCTTTATTTTTGTACAGCTCTGCGTTAAAAACCGCATTTGGAGGCATAAAAGGAAATTCTCTGTTTTCTGAGAATGCAATTTCAGGTTTAAGTGTAAACTCAAAACCTTTTTTTTCATACCGGATCCCAGTGGAGAAATAGGCATTTAAGCCCTTTCCCTGCCATAGCAAGCCGTCGTTTTGTCCGTAGGGAGATGTCCCATTGTAGGTAAGCAAGAGGTCAGGATTATATATTATAATTGACTTATATTTTTTATTACTCTTTGTTTCGAAATTTTCTTTCCAGATACTTGATGCAGAGCTTTGATTAGTCCATTTGGAATCCGATAAAGTGCGGAAACTCAAATAAGGGCGTTCGGTAGCGCCATCTAAAACTAGAAAATCAAAATAATTATCAATATCAGAAAGTATTTTTTCTTGAGAAAATGATAGCAAATGAAAAAAAATTAAACTAAACAGAAATATCAATCTTGATTTCATAACATTTATGATTAATGTTTTATGTAGATTATGCTTGATTTAGTCCTCTGTCGCAAAGGTATTTATTTATTTTCTGATTAACCAGCATTTTGTCTTTATTTTTTTGATTGCTTGACCAGTTCATTTGATGATGTAAATGGAATTGAACAGCCAGATTCCTTAGAGATTTCATTTTGTACCCGGCAGCTTTGAACCTCCATGCGATATCTGTGTCCTCTCCAACAGTAGGGGAGATGTATGTTTCGTCAAAACCGTTAATTGAATAGATTGCATTCCTGGAAAAGGACATATTACAGCCTAAAACGCGGCCGAACTTTCGGAATTTCCTGATAAAAGCAAAAATACTGTTTGGCGCGATATAGAGTCCTTCTTCAATATATAAACTTCTTCCTTTCTTCAATATTTGCTTTTTAAGCAGGGCAAAAAATAAATTATTGATGTTATACTGTTTTTTTTTCATTAACTCATTTGAGCTTTCTTCATCCAGTTTGATTCTCCTCCCCGATAAAATGAGATTCTCTGCGGCATAACGTAAATGCATCTCAACAAATCGAGGATGCAATACACAATCACCATCGATGAAAATTAACCAATCGCCGGAAGCATTTCTGATTGCATTGTTGAGAGCCTTGTTTTTTCTCCAACCGATATCTTCCTGTGTCAAATGTTTGTATTTTGTTGTAAACGGGTAATTTTCAATAAAATGTTTCATTTTCTCACTACATCCGTCTTCTGAAATAATGATTTCAAAATTTTGGATGCTTTGTCTTTTGAGTGAATCTAAAACCAATTGAAGAAAATCTGGTTTGTCGTAGACAGATATAATTACAGATGCATTTTTATAATTCATTACAACCTTTCTTTCAGTAAAAAAATAAAGATAGAAAAAAAATCTTACAAATATAATACTATAGAAAAAAACATGTAAATTTGTATTAAAATTTTTTATAATGAATAACCTTTACACGTATGTTTTACTTGCTGTCGTAGTATCTGTGATGCTGATTTTATACCTTTTATCTTCGATTGGGATATTGTCTGTTGAACAAGAAATAATTACAAGGGTATTATCAATTATATTTTTTCTCGCCGGAACAACCTGGCTAATTTCAGGAGAGTTAAAAAAAAACAAATCCGGATTATCTCAATTAAAAAAAGAAAAGATTCAGATTTTATTACCATTAGTAATTCTTTTGGTTTCTTCTGTGTTAAATAAGGTTGCCGGTACTATTGCTACAGCTTTGTTTGTATCGTGTGCACTCTTATTTTTTATAAGAAGAAAAGAGTTTTTTCTACCGAATAAATTATATTACATACTTTTCGGATATGTTTTATTTTTGTTTTTGGGAACTATTGGAACACATAAAGGTTTTCATTTTCCCGGTAAGATATATACTTTTCTTTTCCTCCCGATAACGTTTTCTTTTTTTAATTTGCCAAACAGCGCACTATTACGTATAGCTCGTCTTTTTTTTAGAATCATGTTACTTTATTTAGCTGTTTGTATCGTTTATTGGTGGTTTAATTTTTTATGCCTCGATGCTGGCTTTATTGAATGGGCAACAAGTAAACTAAGTTTCCAGCTTAATATGTTTGATTGGGTCGAACAGTATAAGTTGTCACATGGTAACGAATTCTCAGCATATTTTTTTGTTAATTCCTGGTCGTATTATTATCATCCCAGCTATATTTCTATTGTATTGTTATTCGCTTTAATAACAGGTTTTTATCTGTATTTTAAACAGGATGATTCAAGTAAAATTACATTATTTGAATTAATCATTTTCGTTGTAGCTTGCTTTCTCGTTTTAGCCTTGATGGAAAGTCGTATAGGAGTTCTGATTTTTTGTATTTTGTGTGCGGTATCGGTTCTTTACTATGTTAAATTAAAAACAAAACACTTCAAGCTTTTTTTATTGTTATATGCTGTTACGGGGTTGTTGCTGATTATTTTTGGAAAGGATTTAATTAATGGTTTTTATGCAGATGAAATACGAAATTCACTGTTGAAAATAGCAACTGCGTATATAAAAGATCATTTTTGGTGGGGTACTGGCTCATTTGAACAAGCTACAGCAATTAATAATGTGAAAGAAGTGTTGTTCCCGGATTTAAAAGATTTTAATTACGTACATAATCAGTTTTTTGGAAATATGATTCAGTTTGGAATATGGGGTTTGGTTATACTTGTCGTGTTGCTTGCCGGAATACTTGGTTTGGCAATTCGGAAACGTTCCTATTTGTTGCAAATGTTTTTGCTGATCATGTTTCTTTTCATGTTAATAGAAGAACCTTTATATATTCAGGCTGGCATTACCCGTTTTACTGTGTTCTTAACATTCTTCGTTGCAATATGCGATAGTAACTCAATTAGAAAAAAGCTCAATTTTTCCAGTGTATTAAAAAATCAGAATTTAAATGATGGAAGGACAAATTGAAAATATTGATTTGGTTTATCTCTGGGTTGACGGGAACGATCCGGTCTGGATGAAAAAAAAGCAGGAAACACTTAACAGTCATAAAACTCAATTTTCTGTAAATTTAGCCGGACGTTACATTTCGAATGATGAGATAAAGTATTCTCTGAGATCTGTAGAAAAACATCTACCATGGATTAGAAATATTTACATTGTTACGGACAATCAGGTTCCTTCGTGGTTAAATGTCGAGAATCCAAGAGTGAGGATTGTTGACCATAAGGAGATATTGCCAGAGATTGCACTGCCGTGTTTTAATTCCTCTATTATAGAAATGTTTATTTATCGCATACCTGGTTTGTCGGAGCATTTTTTATACGCTAATGATGATAATTTTGTGAATGCCGATTTATCTCCTTCATTTTTCTTTGCAGAGGATAAGTTCCCGATAATAAGGTTTCAGTTTCAGTTTGCTCATAAAACAGAAATAAGACTTAAAAAACTGCTGAAAATACCGGTTAACAATTATCGTTTAAGTATTGAAAACGCGAACAAATTAATTAAAAGTAGGTTTGGGAAACACTATCCGGGGATATCTCATCACAATGTTGACTCGTATAAAAAAGAAATTTTCAAAGAGGTAGTTGAAGATGTTTTTAAAGAAGAACTTTCTGGTGTGTTGACGAATCATTTCAGATGCCCTTTAAATATTCAACGGATTATTTTTCAACTTTATGCATTAGCGACCAAGCAAGGTCATTTAAAATATGTAGGAAGGAGAGAGTCCTGTCGTATCCCTGTGCAGAGGCCGGATTATATGCGTTTTATTTTAAAATACAAACCTAGTCTGTTCTGTTTAAATGACACTGAAAAAGCAACTGATAGTGACAGAGCGCGAATCCGTCCATTTTTGGAAGAACTCTTTCCTGAAAAATCATCTTTTGAGAAATAAATGCTTATTGAGTAGAAAAATAAGGTTATAGTTCAAAACCTGATTTTTCTGGTAATATACTGTCAAAGGCTGCTTTTAGTTCGCCCAGCACCTTGTCATAGTTGCGGATATGTACATTATCGTTCAGGCAAACTAACTTATAGGATTGTTCCCGTACAGCCTTGATTGCTTTTCCTGATTTAAGTACCAATGGAAACATTTTTGTGTCGCTGTAGGTGTTGTATGAATTGAAATCCGATTTACATATCTGCCAGGTTTTGAAAAGCTCGGGAGTTAAATCCTGATCGCTCCTGAACCGGTGCGTAGACATTTCGGTCAGTTCCCGGCCACATTTCTCCCATACTTCAACAAATGTTCTTTTCAGATAGGGTTGTGCATTGTGGGGTGTTCGTAGCGTGACAAACTTACCGTAAGGTTTCAGCAAATAGTTTAGCCTGCGCCTTTTACCGTAAGATTTGTCAAACCACTTGTCATAATCACGATTGATGATCTCTTTCTTATCGAAGTGTTTGTTTATCAGCCGGATGTTATTTCTCAGCATTTTACCAAACTGTGACAACCCGAAGTTAGTTCTGAATGCAGCTATATCATTGGGTAATCCGTTCGTAAAAAAGCGATTCTCCGGGAGGTGGTTGATAATAAAGAAGTCATCGTTGAAATACACAAAATGTTCGGCCAGTCCGGGAATCTTGTGCATGTAAATTTCAATCAGGTTGGAATTGAAAACAGGCGTAAATTCCTTGGGGATAAAATCTTCGTGATTCACCAGGTTTAGTTTGGGATGACTCGGATCCAGCCATTCAGGTTTTTGTCCGCAGGTAACGAAATGAATTTTTCTTACCCAGGGAGCAAATTTATCAACGCCTCTGAACCAGTATTTCAAAAGACCATAGTCTCTGAAACGGGCTTCAGAAATTTCGTTTTTAGTATTATCAATTTTACCTGAATAACGGGCAAATTCCTGTTTCCAAACTGGATCATCCATGTCCACCCAAGTAATCACAAAATCAATATCCATGTCTTAATTTATATGTGTTAATCGATTGGCTTTTTGTAGAGTCGATTTAAATCCATTGATAAACCCTTACCCAATCGACTTCAAGCAGACCCTCTTCTCCTGTCATTTTCTCAGAAATGAATGAGTTGAAAACCAGAAACATTTGTTCTCTCGGAACGTTGTTTTTAGCCTGAAAAACGACCAGATTATTGATGTGCCATATCAGTTCATCTTTTGTCCACTCGAGGGAATATATATAATATTTCGCCGGATTAATTCCTTTGATAATGATGCCATCTCCCTGTTGCCGGTTCATAAATCCCAGTTGAATTTCAGCTCCGTTAAAGTGGAAAATGTTGATATGCGGTTCTTTTTTTTCTGTTCCGAGCCAAAATGCATGGTGAATATTTCCGGAGCATCGTATTTTTGCTTTAAAGATGCCACCTTCCTGCCGAAAATGCATAGCTGATTGTAATACATCAGAAGTATAGGCAAACTGCTTTTCTGTAAAACCATTGACAGGATGCCAAGCCAGAGATTTCATGGCTTCCCTCCGTGTCTGTATATGCAACACACCAGCATTTACGAAGGTGTTATTACCGGCATTATTAGCTTGTTTTTCGTTGTGGAAAGAATAATTCCGGATTAGTTTTTCGTTCCTGAAGTAGAACCCCGAATTCCAGCGCGATTCGTCTGGTTTTTGTTGATAGAAGTCATCGCTGAAAGTAAGATATGCATCGCGAACCGGACCGTTCTTTTTTGACTGATTTTTCAGAAAGAAGGCAACATCCGGATGTCTTTTTAATTCCGACAACCTTTGTTTTTGCTGTTTTCTGGTCTCAGCACCAACAAATTTTGATGACAGCAGCAGCTTCTTGTACTCATCGACCGCCTGAGAATATCGCAATGATTTAATCTTTTCGCTGATGGTCAGAAAATCAACCTCCTGTTTCTCATATTTAGCCGTTGGCGTCAGTCTGCCTAAGATTTTTTTCCAGAACAGATTCATGATGTTGATTTTTGTTGGTTATTATTTTGTAGAGACAAAGCATACCTTGTCTCTACAAATGTTCTGTTTCTACGATATTATAATCCGTCATCACAATTTTTTGTTATCCGCAATTACGCATCAATTTTTGCATAGGTTGCATTTTCTTCAATAAACTGGCGTCGTGGGGCAACATCGTCGCCCATCAGCATCGAGAAAACATGGTCGGCCGTAGCCGCATTTTCGATGGTAACCTGCCTTAATGTCCGGTTTTCCGGATTCATGGTGGTTTCCCATAGCTGGATTTCATTCATTTCTCCCAAACCTTTGTAACGTTGCGTATGGATAGCACCCTCATTACCGCCTCCATACTTATCGATAAAGGCCTGGCGTTGCGTGTCATTCCAGCAGTATTCTTCAATCTTACCTTTTTTACACAAGTATAGCGGTGGTGTAGCGATATACAAATAGCCCTGCTCTATTAATTCTTTCATGTGACGGAAGAAGAAAGTCATGATCAAGGTCGCAATATGGCTTCCGTCCACGTCAGCATCGGTCATGATAATTACTTTGTGATAACGTAGTTTGGATAGATTTAGTGCCTTACTGTCATCTTCAGTTCCGATGGTTACTCCAAGGGCAGTATAAATGTTTCTGATTTCTTCGCTTTCGAGAACTTTGTGTTGCATGGCTTTTTCCACATTCAGAATTTTACCACGCAAGGGCAGGATGGCCTGGAACTGACGACTACGGCCCTGTTTGGCAGTACCCCCTGCCGAATCCCCTTCGACCAGGAATAATTCACATTTTTCCGGGTCTTTATCTGCGCAGTCAGCTAATTTACCCGGCAAACCGCCTCCTGAAAGCGGAGATTTACGTTGCACCATTTCGCGGGCTTTACGGGCAGCAGCACGTGCGGTAGCAGCCAGAATCACTTTTTCCACGATAATTTTGGCAGCTTTCGGATTTTCTTCGAGGTAGTTCCCGAGTGCTTCGCTTACTGCCATATCCACGGACCCCATCACTTCGTTGTTACCCAGCTTGGTTTTGGTCTGACCTTCAAACTGCGGTTCAGCCACTTTAATCGAAATAACAGCAGTCAATCCTTCACGGAAGTCATCCCCGCTGATTTCGACTTTTACCTTCTCCAGCATTTTGCTGTCCTCGGCGTATTTTTTCAGTGTACGGGTTAATCCGCGACGGAAACCGGCTAAGTGCGTACCTCCTTCAATGGTGTTAATATTATTTACATAAGAATGGATATTCTCATTATAAGAGGTATTGTAAGTCATAGCAATTTCCACCGGGGTACCGTTTTTTTCGGTGATAATATGAATGACATTTTCAATCAATTTCTCGCGAGCCTCGTCAATGTATTCAACGAATTCTTTCAGACCCTCATCCGAATGGAAAACTTCTGACTTGAATGAACCATCTTCATGAATAACCCTTTTGTCTGTCAGAGTCAATGTAATCCCGGCATTTAAGAAAGCCAGTTCGCGCAGGCGGTTAGACAGGATTTCATTCCGGAAAATCGTTTCGGTAAAGATGGTGTCATCAGGAACAAAAGTAACGGACGTTCCTGTCTTGTCGGAGTCTCCGATAACTTTCACATCGTGTTTAGGAGTACCCCGTTCGTATTCCTGCATATACAATTTGCCATCGCGTGCAACTTCCACATGTAGTAAAGTTGAAAGAGCATTCACACAGGAAACCCCCACACCATGGAGACCTCCGGATACCTTGTAGCTGTCTTTATCGAATTTACCTCCGGCATGCAAAACAGTCATCACGACTTCCAGTGCTGATTTTCCTTCTTTTTCATGGAAATCAACCGGGATACCACGACCATTATCCACAACCGTGATAGAATTATTTTCGTTGATAATCACATCAATTTTATCGCAATGTCCAGCCATGGCCTCATCGATGGAGTTATCCACAACTTCGTAAACCAAATGGTGTAACCCTTTCAGACCAATGTCGCCAATGTACATGGCAGGACGTTTCCGAACCGCTTCAAGACCTTCGAGAACCTGAATGCTGCTTGCACCATAAGAGACGCCGTTCGTCACTTTTTCTTCTTCACTCATTTTATTTTCTATCTTATTTATATTCAATTAATTGCGGGCTGTTTTCGTGGGTATTGCATTTAACCCGTAAATGAATACCCGCCTGCTCAAAAAACAGACAAATATAGCTGAAAAAGTTGGGATTTCAAAATGGAATATGCATGCAATATAGAATTTTCTCCATACGACATGGAAGGGAGCATTCATAGTATATGGAAGGAGTGATGGGAGTTCATGTGCTTTTCCTATAACTCAGCACAGCCCACCCGTTGAACAACACTGCGAACCCGCACAGCGCTGCAAAGTGCCATTTCAAATCGAAGAAGTTGCTGCCTTTGAGGAAAATGAATCTCAGCACCTCGACCATATAACGCAGTGGACTGATACGGCTCAATGCCTGTGTCCAGCCGGGCATGCTGCTTACGGGGGTGTATAGTCCGCTCAGGAAAATGAAAGTGATTACAAAGAAAAACATCATGAACATGGCTTGTTGCACAGTGTTCGCATAGTTTGAGATAACTAGTCCGAGTCCGGAAAACGCGAGGACAAATACGGCTGCAAAAAGATAGATCTGTAAATAGCCACCTGCGGAAATCATCCCGTAGAACATCCAGGCAACTAAGAAGCAGATTGTCAGAACAATAAAGCCAATTACCCAATAGGGAATCAGTTTGGATAAAATCAGGGTGAATTTGCTAACCGGCGTTACATTTAATTGTTCAATGGTGCCTTTTTCTTTTTCACCAACGATGTTTAGCGCTGGCAGAAAGCCACTCAACATGGCAAGCATCATCATCAGGATAGCCGGAACCATCGTGTATTTATACTCTAAATGGGGATTATAATCGTAACGGGGAATGATTTCGATGGAGTTGGCCTTAAGCCTGCTGTTGCTTTGCAGATGTTCTGCTCTGATTTCAGCTGAAAAATCGGTTATGATCCCTGAAAGATAAGCGCTGCTTAGTCCGCCTTTCATGCCGTTGACGGTATTGGTTGAAATCAACACGCCGGCAGGTTGAAGATTTATCAGGTTTTTCTCAAACCCGGGAGCTATCTCCAGAATAATATCAGCATCATCCTGTTCGATATGATGAAGGGCGGTTTGATAGTCGGCCGGGGTTCTGGTCAGGTGAAAGTATCCTGAAGAAGCTGTTTTTTGTACCAGGCGAGCTGAGAAACTACTGTGATCATTATCCACCACGGCCAGATTGATGTCTTTAACTTCAAAATTGGCGACTAAGGGAAACAGAGCAAGTGCGACGAAGGGTAATATGAAAATCATCCTCGGCATGAACTTATTCCTTTTGATTTGAAAGAATTCTTTTTCTAACAGATATTTTAGTGTCATAAACTTACTCCAGTCTGTATTTGAATTTTTTTATACTGATGGCGATTAACAAAACTGCCATACCAGACAAGACGGCCAGTTGTGGTATGATGGCAGAAAAGCTCAGCCCCTTGATCATGATTTGCTTAACGCCAATGATGTACCATTTGGCCGGAATTATTTGCGATATCCACTGAAAGAACAGGGGCATATTTTCAATGGGGAACATCATTCCCGACAACATGATTACCGGAAGCATCAATACCATTCCTGAAATGAGTAAGGCGGTTTGCTGGTTATTGACAACTGATGATATGACCAACCCGAGCGACAGGTTAACGAAAATATAGACCAATGAAAGCGCCAGTAGCCAGAATAAACTACCGGCCACAGGAACTCCCAGAATAAATACTGAAATCAGTAGGATGGTAGTCAGGTTGATAAGCGAAATAAAAAAATAGGGAATTGTTTTCGCGATAATCAACATAGCCGGTTTTACCGGGGATACCAGCAAAACTTCCATCGTACCCATTTCTTTTTCTCTCGCGATGGAGATGGAAGTCATCATGGCACAAATCAACATGAGTATCATGCCCATAACACCCGGTACAAAATTGTAGGCACCTTTCATCTGTGGGTTATAGAGCAGTTTTATCTGCGTATCTATTTGAAACGGAATTTGTTGTAGCTGTTGAGATTCCATCTGATATCCGGCAATGATGGCTGTCGCGTAATTTACCACCGATTTGGCAGAATTCGGGTCAGTAGCATCAGCAATCAGGGCAATTTGGGCTTCGCCGGTGTGTAACAAATTTTCATGGAAGTTTTCACTGAAAGCAATAACCATTTTTACTTCGCCACTTTTAAACTGTTCGCTCATCTCTTGTTCATTTTTCAGCATTTTTACAACTGAGAAGTATTCGCTTGCATGCATCTTTTCGATGATAGCCCGGGTGTAGGTGTCATT
>JARKQF010000025.1 GCA_029973975.1 Paludibacter sp. | reverse complement strand
GTAATTGATTAATTCATACAACAAAAAATTTATGGCAGCTCCGGATTCATCATCAAAACTATTCATATTTACTTGTGGTTATGGTAAAAGATAGAATGAAATTCGGGGCTGTCCATTTGGAAGTGACCCACAGAGAAAAATCACTTTGGTTTTACAGGGATATTATCGGGTTACGGTTGCGGAAAGAAAACGGGTATCTGGAAATGGGGACGGATACCGAAACATTGGTCGTATTGCACCCAACGGCAAAACTATCCGGGAAGCATGGATATAGCGGACTTTACCACTTTGCAATTCATCTGCAATCCGAGGCAGAGTTCGCCCGTGTTCTCGCCCGCCTTATTTCCAAACGATACCCCATTTCACCGACAGACCACACCATTTCGAAAGCAATCTATCTTAATGATCCGGATGGAATTACGGTAGAAATAACGTTTGAAACCCCCGAACGTTTCTCTGAATATATTGTAAAAAACGGAAGATTCCTTTCCCTTGACAGAGACGGGACAGAGAGATTGTCGGCGGCACCGCTTGACGTTGGAACCTTGATGCAAATCGTCCCCCATGACGGCATACAAAAACCGCTACCCGCAGATACCGTTATCGGGCATATTCACTTATATGTGGGTAATCTTGAAAAAGCAAATGATTTCTATAAGCAAATTGGCTTTGAAGAACATTCTTTTTCCCCTCAAATAAAATTTGCCGATTTGAGCGCGGGTGGTGTTTTCAAACACAGAATGGCGATCAATACCTGGCAAGGTCTGAATGCACCACAGCCGCCGGACGGTACGGCAAGAATGAGACATTTCACCATTAAATATGTTTCGGAAGAAGGCCTGAAATCGGCATTGGCAAATGTATCAAAGTTCGAGAAAACTGATAAAGGCTATATTGTATTTGATCCATCGGGTACCAGAATAATTCTGACAACTGGGGACTGATTGAATTTGATCAATGGTTCTGAAAGTTTATATTTTCCATCAGACTTTAGTCCACACAGGGTTTAATTTCAAAATTTCTTTATATACAGGGCAATCTTCTCTATGTGCACCGGGTAGATAACCAATGCTCATCAAAAACTCGTTGACGATTTCCCCGCCTGTAAAGCGGAATGTCTTTTTAAACAGCTTTGTCCATTCTTCTTTTGTCCTGGGATGATTGGTTTCCAACCATTTGTTGAATGAACCATATTCTCTTTGTAACGAACAAATCGTTTTCGCATTTTCTATGGCTGCGTTAATTTTCAAACGGTTACGAATAATACCCGGATCGTTCAGTAGTCTCTCTCTGTCAGTTTCCGTATAAGAAGCCACTTTTGTAATATCAAAATTATCATACGCTTCTCTGAACGATTTTTCTTTTTTTAAAATCGTTTCCCAACTCAAGCCTGCCTGGTTGATTTCCATGATTAACCGTCCGAACAATTCATTGTCATCGTGAATTGGAAAACCATAATGATTATCGTGGTAATTCTTGTGCAGCGCTTTTCGCCCTTCCGGTTCCAGGGCGTCTATATAAAAACAGTAGGACATTATTTTCGGTTTATTTACTTTCTTCTACTATGATTGCCTTGTA
>JARKQF010000358.1 GCA_029973975.1 Paludibacter sp. | reverse complement strand
TGTTTTATGAATTCTGGTTATTTTTTGTCAAAACTTGGCTTTTCTCCCACATTCCAGCGCTTTTATTGCACAAACCAACCTGGTGCATCACTTTTATACTGTACAGGGGCTTTACTGTTACGATAGAGTTCATAATAATTGAATGTAAACATGGTTTCACCTGTGGTTAGTGTTATTTATATTAGTGCTACCTGATTTCGTTGACTTCAGGTAGCTCCTAGGGGGGGACAATCTCACTTTGCTGATCATAACTGCGGATAAACACGGTCGTTATGCTGTGAAAAAAATATTATTATGGAAACTAAACATATGACCAATACTGACTTAACCTTTATCACAAACGAAGAACAGAAAAATTTAAAATCAAGGTTTCAAGCTCTTATTAAAGATACTAAATTCTTTGACTGCCTCGTTGGTTATTTCTACACAAGCGGTTTTCATGCCATTTATAAGTCGCTGGAAAACACTGAGAAAATCAGAATTTTGATTGGCATAAGCACCAGTAGACAGACCTATGAACTGATGACTGAAGCAAAAAATAGTCAGCAACAAGTGCTACAATTTTCTCATGCCGAAACAAAGCAGGCATATGAAGAAATGGTTGAAAAGGAAATGGAGGACTCGGAGGATAAACGAGAAGTTGAAGAAGGCGTTGAAAAATTTATTGAATGGATTAAAAACAATAAACTGGAAATTAGAGCTTATCCGTCACAGAATATCCACGCCAAACTTTATATTATGACTTTTGTTGACGGTGACCGTGATGTGGGAAGGGTAATTACGGGTTCAAGCAATTTTACCTACTCAGGCTTAGTGGAAAATCTTGAGTTTAATGTCGAGCTAAAAAATATCGCTGATTATGAATTTGCCAAAGGAAAATTTGATGAGCTTTGGAAAAACGCTGTCGATGTTAGCGAAAAATACATTCAAACAATTCAGGAAAAGACCTGGCTCAGCCCATCATTAACACCCTACGAGCTTTACTTAAAATTCTTATATGAATATTTTAAAGACGAATTAAGCCAGACCGAAGAAATGTTTTTTCAATACTTACCCCAGGGCTTCAAGAAATTGGAATATCAGGAGCAGGCTGTTTTAAACGCAAAAAAAATAATTGAGGAATACGGCGGTGTATTCATTTCGGACGTCGTGGGTTTGGGAAAGACTTACATCTCAGCCATGCTCGCCGGTCAGCTTGATGGCAGAACGCTTGTCATCGCTCCGCCGGTTCTGCTTGACAAAACAAATCCCGGCTCATGGCCAAATGTGTTTTCCGATTTTCAGATTCCGGCAGACTTTGAGTCCGTTGGAAAATTAGACGAGATACTTCGCAGAGGAACAGAAAAATACAGGAATATAATCATCGATGAAGCCCATCGTTTCCGCACGGAAACCAACATCACCTACGAGAAATTAGCCGAAATCTGCCGAGGCAAGCGCATAATTCTGGTCACAGCCACACCGTACAACAATTCACCAAAAGACATCTTGAGTCAGATAAAGCTGTTCCAAAAGGCAAGGAAAAGCACAATCCCCAATTTACCAGATCTGGAAGGCTTCTTTAATGGACTGGACAGGAAGCTCAAAAAGCTGGACAGAAAAAGCGATTACTCTGAATACATCAGAATCGTTAAAGAGAACGCCAAAGAAATCCGCGAGAAGGTGCTCAAGTATTTGATGGTGCGTCGCACCAGAACCGAAATTTCAAAATACTTTGCCGATGATTTGGCCAAGCAAAATCTCAAGTTTCCGGATATCGATGACCCAAAGCCGCTTTTTTACCAGCTTGACGAAACAGAAAACAAAATATTCAACGAGACTATTGAGCTAATTTCCAATAAATTTACATACGCTCGTTACACGCCACTTCTGCCAAAATACTATAAAGGTTCAATCGACCAGCTTGAGGAACAATCCCAGAGGAACCTGGGCAGGTTTATGAAAATTCTTTTGGTGAAACGGCTTGAGAGCAGCTTCTTTGCTTTCAAGAAATCAATCAGCCGCTTTATCTCCTCATATGAGATGTTTATCAAAGAGTTCAAAAAGGGACATGTTGATATCAGCAAGGATTACGCAAACAAGATTTTTGAATATCTTGAAAATGACGATGATGAAGCCATCCAGAGGTTGGTTGATGAGGGTAAAGCTGAAAGATACGACAGCAAGGATTTTACCGAAGACTTTATCAAAGATCTGGAAAACGATCTTAATATATTGAAGGATATCTTATCTTGGTGGCAAAAGATTAACCGGGACCCCAAACTACTCACTTTTCTGGATGAACTTTCAACAAACGAAATACTCAAAAACAAGATCATCTTGTTTACCGAATCAAAAGAAACCGCCGAATATCTGGCAACAAATATCAATAAGAAGTTTGGAGACATCACACTTCGTTTTACCGGCGGATCAGAAGAGGAAACGCGCGAAACAGTGATCAACAATTTTGATGCAAAAGTGCACCACCCTAAAGACGATTATCGCATTCTGGTTTCGACCGAGGTCCTGTCAGAGGGTGTCAACCTGCATCGCTCCAATGTGGTCGTAAATTATGACATTCCCTGGAATCCAACCCGCATGATGCAAAGGGTTGGACGAATCAACCGGGTCGATACAAAGTTTGACAAAATATATACGTTTAATTTTTTCCCAACCGAACAATCGAACGACCAGATCAAACTCAAAGAAGCGGCAGAGGCTAAAATCAATGCATTCCTTACATTACTCGGCGGCGATGCAGCACTGTTAACCGAAGGCGAACCGGTCGGCTCACATGAGCTTTTCAATCGGTTAATCTCCAAAAAGACCCTGAGCGGTGAAGACGAAACCGAAGAAAGCGAGCTTAAATACCTGCACGTGATTAAAGATGTTCGGGATAAAAACCCTGACCTGTTTGAAAAAATAAAGCGTTTACCCAAGAAAGCCAGGGCAGCAAAAACTGATGTTGAACACCAAAATTCACTGGTGACCTATTTAAGGCTCGGCAAGGTACAGAAATTTTTTATAGCCGATGAAAGCCCCGTTGCCCGGGAACTTGATTTTATGAGCGCTGCAACAATCCTCGAAAGTACCAGCGATGATAAAAACCAAAAAATACCGGAAAAGTTTTTTGATCTTCTGGATAAAAATAAAGAGGCTTTTGTTTTTGTCACTACCGAAGAAATGGCAGAACCCGTAAAAAGACGTGGCCAGGACAGCGCCACACAAGTACTTAAAATTCTTAAAGCCACGCTAAAGAATACACAACAGTTCACGGACGATCAGGAGCAGTATCTCAAACAAGTTATCGACCAACTGGAGGAAGGCGGTATACCCAAGCAAACAGCTAAAGAAACTCTCAAGGCGTTAAACGCACTCAAACAGGATTTAATTAACCCGTTAAAAGTGCTGGCTACACTGCAAAGCCACATCTCAGAGCGATTTTTACAACAGCACTATGCAGAACAGAATCCGAGTTCGTTCGGCAAACGGGAAGTGATTCTATCAATGTATTTAACAGGAGAATAATATGGACAAACAAAAAGCTCAAAACCTGATTAAAGAAACTTTTGAAAAACCTTTTGATAAAGTCAAATTTGCCAGTTTTATAAAAAATCTCCTCAACCAGGTTGAAGACGCCCCCTTCACTTACCAGGGTAATTATATCCCCGATGCTTACAAACCTTACATTTCATCGTTGGAGCGTCTTTACAAATATTCAGACGGCGAACATGAGATTGACATACTTGTCGTTCAACTGAAAAAACATACTTCGCTGGAACGGGCCCGTACCATGCAGCGCAATTTCATTGCCTGGTACTTAAACGGCAGCCGCGGCGGTAAGATGAAAGATGCCGCGCTCATTGCTTTTGTTTCTCCCGGTGAAGCGGACTGGCGTTTTTCGCTGGTTAAAATGGACTACCGCTTTGAAGAAACAAAAGATGGAAAAGTAAAAGTCAAAGAAGAACTTACTCCTGCAAAGCGATGGTCGTTTTTGGTGGGCAGCAACGAAGCCAGCCACACCGCCCAGAGCCGACTGGTGAACATTCTTGCCGATGATGAGCATAATCCTACCCTGAAGCAATTGGAAGAAGCCTTTAATATTGAAACCGTTACCAAAGAGTTCTTCTTCAAATACCGCGAGCTATTTATCCGTACGAAGGAAGCGTTGGATAAAGTGGTAGCACAAGATGACAAAATCAAAGCCGATTTCGAAGCTAAAGGCGTTGATACGGTCAACTTTGCCAAAAAGCTGCTTGGCCAAATTGTCTTTCTCTATTTCCTGCAGAAGAAAGGCTGGTTTGGCGTAAAGCGGGATGCCGAATGGGGCACGGGCTCCAAAAATTTTTTACGAGAGCTTTTCGAAGGCAAACATGGCAAATATGCCAACTTTTTTAACGATATTCTCGAACCCCTCTTTTATGAGGCGCTGCGCATCGACCGCAGTCACGACGACCATTATTACAGCCGCTTCGACTGCAAGATTCCATTTCTGAACGGCGGGCTGTTCGATCCTATTGGCAATTACGATTGGGTGCACATGGACATCAATATACCGAACGAGCTTTTTTCCAATACAGTAAAAACCAAAGAAGGCGATGAGGGTAACGGCATCTTGGATATCTTTGACCGCTATAATTTTACGGTCAAGGAAGATGAACCTTTGGAAAAAGAGGTCGCCATCGATCCGGAGCTTTTGGGTAAAACGTATGAAAAATTCAATGCCATCCGTCCCGATAATTTTGAAGAATACAAGGCTACTTTAAAAAGCGGGCAAAATGGCTCTGAAAACAAGTTCAACAAGACATTTGGTGTTTACTACACCCCGCGCGAAATTGTGCATTATATGTGCAAGCAGAGCCTTATCAATTATCTCTTTACCCGGGCGCAGGAAGCCGGGCTTTCAGAAGTTATCAACAAGCAAAACATCGAAGACCTGATAGAAGTTGGCGATATGATTTCCGAACACGAGGCCACCGCTTTTATCAAACAGGAAAACATAAAAAACGGCAACCAGAAATCCACGAAATACGTGGGGCTTTTGTCCGACAGTATCCGGAAAAATGCCGCAACCATAGATAACTGGCTGGCAGACATTACCGTGTGCGACCCGGCCGTGGGTTCGGGCGCCTTTCCGGTGGGTATGATGCATGAAATTGTCAAAGCTCGTAATCTCCTTTCAACATTTATTCAAGACCCCAACCGCAACATTTATACCTTCAAACGCGAATGCATCGAAAAATCCCTCTATGGTGTGGACATCGACCCCGGTGCGGTTGAGATCGCCAAACTTCGACTCTGGCTGTCGCTGGTGGTGGATGAGGACGACATCCGCCAGATCAAGCCCCTGCCGAATCTGGATTATAAAATTGTATGCGGCGATTCGCTGCTGGGTTATCCATATAGGCCTAGCGGTCTTGAAAAGATTGAAAAATTAAAAGAACAATTTTTTAATGAAACTCGTCCAAATGAAAAAAATAAGCTAAGACAAAAGATAGATGAAGCCATCTATAGCTTATATACGGACACAGAGGAAAGTCTTGGCTACAAAGTGAACTTTGATTTTACCATTAACTTTTCCGAGGTGTTTCATAAGAAGGGCGGGTTTGATGTGGTGATTGCGAATCCGCCGTATATAGGAGAAAAAGGGCACAAAGAAATATTTAGAGAGGTTAAAAAAGGGTCTCTTGGTAATTTTTATTTGGGTAAAATGGATTATTTTTATTTCTTTTTTCACGCTTCTTTAAATATAGGAAAAGACAAAGCCGTGGTTGCTTTTATTACCACAAACTATTATCCGACTGCTAAAGGTGCAAAAAAATTAAGGAATGATTTTAAAGAAAGAGCAATTATTAAAAATCTAATGAATTTTAATGAACTAAAGATATTTGAATCTGCTTTAGGTCAGCATAATATGATAACGATTTTACAAAAAGGCTATGATGAAAAAGCCCTTGCTCAGACGTGCATAACACAAAGAGAAGGATTAGCTACAGCAGAAGTATTACAGCAAATACTAAATAGTAATGACTCAGAAACCCAGTATTATAAAGTTGCTCAAAAAGATTTATACGATGGAGATGAGTGTTATATTAGATTGGCAGGTGTTGCTAACACATCTGATAATCCTATTCAAAAAATATTAGATAAAATAAAATTTCAGGGGCTTAGTTTAGGAAGTATATGTAATGTTAATACGGGTCTTTATACAGGCGCAGATGGTGTTTTTGTAATTAATACTCAAGAAATTTCAGCTCATTTCCCTTATCTTAATAATTTAGAGAGAAACTTACTAAAATCTTTCTTTAAAAATTCAGATATAAATAAGTTTTTTACTAGTTCAAAAACAAATAGCAGAATTATTTATCATCATGAAAAGTCAACATATTCTTTAAATGAAATTCCTAATATTTTGAGTTATTTAAAAAAACATAAGGCTAAACTTGAAAAAAGAAAAGATAATTCCCTAAAAGGAGCTTTAAAACGTGGTAGATGGGATGTGATTTCATTACCTAAAATAGCTATAGATTTTAAAGGACCTAAAATCGTTGCTCCTCAGCGTAGCCCACGTAATACCTTTGGTTATAATGAAATTCCTTGGTATGCCAGCGCCGATGTATATTTCATAACAGAAAAGGACAAATCAATTTCTTTGAAATATATATTAGCTCTTTTAAACTCATCACTTTATTATCTTTGGCTTTATCATAGAGGAAAAAGAAAGGGCGAATCGTTGGAACTTTATCAAGCACCCCTTTCCGAAATACCAATTAAAAAAATATCTGAAAACGAACAAAAAACATTCATAGATATCATCGATAAAATTCTTTCTATTACGAAGTCCGATGATTATTTAACTAATTCATTAAAGCAGGCCAAAGTCAAAGAATACGAACGCCAGATTGACCAGCTGGTTTACCAACTCTACGGTCTTACCGAGGAGGAGATACGGATTGTGGAGGAGTCTAAACCATGATTTTTTGGATTAAAGGTAACCGACAATTTCACCCCATCCGCCACACCATGACTGGAGCGACTATCTTGAATGCCAAAAGGAGGTATCAAGATGCAGTTGCGGAAAGAAAAACGAATATTTGCTCCTATGGATTTCACGGATATGCGGAAACAATGACATCCCGTTAGCAACATAGCTTTATGGACTAAGGTTAAACGATAACAAGGCTTCCCGTTCTGATTCAGTGTGGCAGATCGGTAACTGTTCAAAGAGATACGTGAGATATACATAGGGTTCGTGCCTATTGGCTTTGGCAAGTAGTTTCGATAGTGTAGTATCAAGTTCGCAATTTGGTAGTTGAAAAAGGTCATTGGAAGTTCCAGAATGTTATTGCTAAAACAAACACAAAGGAGACAACCAATGACCAAGACCAAAGATAGCACGTTCTTTGAAAATAAGCTATTGGATTTCATAGCGGAACCGGATCCGCTTTTCTCCATGATGCAATGGATAACCGAGCGCCTCATAGAAATCGAAGTATCCAAAAAGACAAACGCCCAAAAGGGTGTGCACAGTTAAGAGCGAAAGACCTACCGTTGCGGCACACGGCTACGGCGTTTTGATACTAGACTGGGCACCATGGATCTGCTTATCCCGAAACTTCGGGAAGGCGGATATATACCATTTTTCGTTACTGAGAAACGACGAAGTGAGCAAGCCCTTATCGAGGTAGTTCAGGAAGAATGGATAAACGGTATTTCCACACGAAAAATAGACCGTCTTGCAAAAAGCCTGGGGATCGAACATATCAGTGCTTCCCAGGTAAGTGAAATCAGCAAAGGACTTGTTGACATGGTCACT
>JARKQF010000349.1 GCA_029973975.1 Paludibacter sp. | reverse complement strand
AAAATGAAAGAATTTGTTAAAGCCGCGGAAGATAGAGATATGCCCATCATTCTCGACATGCATTATTTTGCCCGGTATTCTTTTGATGGAGGTAAAACGCTGACAGTAATAGGATCGGGTCGTCAACTTACCAAGGAACATTTGGCTGATGTATGGAAGAAATTAGCGTTGGAATTCAAATCGTATAAAAATATATGGGCTTATGATATCATGAATGAGCCTTATAACATGCCAAGTACTACTGCCTGGTTCGATATTGCTCAGGCAGCTATCAACAGTATCCGTCAGGTGGATACTGAAACGCCGATTCTGATTAGTGGTGACCGATACAGTTCTGCTTTTCATTGGGTGCAGTTCAGTGATAATCTCAGAAATCTGGTTGATCCTTCAGACAAACTGATTTATCAGGCACACATCTATTTCGATAAAAACACCTCCGGTTCTTATGGTAGTTATGTAAACGGTGTTTTTGTGCCATCAACCTACGAAGCAGAAGAAGCAACCCCACAAACGGGTGTAAACAGGATGAAACCTTTTGTGGAATGGTTGAGAAAATACAACAAAAAAGGGATGGTGGGAGAATATGGTATCCCTGACGATGATCCGAGATGGAATACTGTGCTTGAGAATATGTTGATTTACCTCAGAGATAATGGAGTGCCGGGTACTTACTGGTCGGCCGGACCTCGCTGGGGGGGCTATCGACTGGCGGTTCAGCCATCTGATAATTACACCAAAGACCGACCGCAAATGGCTGTGCTGGAGAAATACACAGTAACAGATCCGAAATAAGAACAATGTGAAAATTGAGTTACAAACGGAAAAATAGTTTTATAATGGATAAAAAAGTATTGATATCGTTTTTAGTAGCAGTTCTGATGGTTTCAGGATTATCTGCTCAGAATTTTTCAAAAGTGAAGAATGATCCTCAGCCATTTGGTTTGAATATGGCAGGCGCTGATTTTGGGAAAAATTTCCCCGGAGTGTATAACAAGGATTATACCTACCCGACAGCAGCCAACCTGGATTATGTGAAATCCAAAGGTTTCAGGTTGATTCGTTTGCCATTTAAATGGGATCGGATTCAGCATGAACTTTATGGAGAGCTGGTAAAAGATGAACTGAAACGATTGAAATATGTCGTTGATGAGGCAGCTAAACGTGACATCTTCGTGTTATTCGATTTACATAATTATGGTAGGAGGTACCTGGGAGAAACCCGCTACATTATTGGAGAGGGCGGATTAAAACCGGAACATCTGGCGGATTTGTGGGGAAAAATTGCAAAAGAGTTCTGCGGATACAAAAACATCTGGGGATATGGCTTGATGAATGAACCTAACAATATGCTGGATAGTATGCCCTGGGCGAGAATTGCACAAGCCTCAATCCTGGCCATTCGGAAATACGACACCAAAAATTCGATTGTGGTAGGTGGCGACAGCTGGAGTTCGGCTGAGCGTTGGATGCAATACGGTGATAACCTGAAGTATTTATATGACCCTGCTGATAATCTGATTTTTGAGGCGCATGTTTATTTCGATGAAGATGCATCAGGAACCTATAAAAAGAGTTACGAAGAAGAAAAAGCCAACCCATACAAAGGTATTGAACGCGTTCAACCTTTTATTAAGTGGCTGCGTGAAAATAATTTCAGGGGTTTTATCGGCGAATATGGGGTGCCTGATAAAGATGAACGTTGGCTGGTTTGTCTCGATAACTTTTTGGCTTACCTGCAGGATAATGGAATCAATGGTACCTACTGGGCGGCGGGACCCTGGTGGGGTAAAAACTTCATGGCGATTCAGCCAATAAACGGAGAGGAAAGACCACAAATGAAAGTTGTAGAAAAATACCTCTGGACAAAGTAATCCAGCTATCAACATCTGAAAATTAAACGAGTATGAAACAGGTATCAGCAATGATAATGGTGGTCTTTTTGTCTCTTTTTGCAGGAGTATCCTGTGTCCAAAGGTCTAAAAAACAACATGTTGACTTATCAAGAGGGAGGTTGCAGGTTGCTGAGAACGGAAGATTTTTAGTTTATCAAGATGGAACACCTTTTTCATTTTTTGCTGATACTGCCTGGCAGCTTTTTCACCGGTTAACCCGGGAAGAAATTGAGTTTTACTTTCAAAACCGGGTGGAAAAAGGCTTTACCGTTATTCTGGCGGTTATACTGGCTGAACTCGATGGCTTGCAAACCCCGAACAGGTATGGTGTGACTCCCTTATTGAATGATAACCCAGAAACGCCAAATCAGGCTTGGTTTGAATGGATTGATGAAGTGCTGAAAATGGCAGAAAAACAAGGTTTGTACATCGCGCTTGTACCTACCTGGGGCGATAAGGTGGATAAAAAATGGGGAGCCGGGCCTGAAATTTTCAATGCAGAAAACGCCTATCTATATGGAAAATATTTAGGTCATCGATACAAGGATTTTCCGAATATCATCTGGATGAATGGAGGAGACCGTTCAGCCGACGGAAAAAGTTTTGAAATATGGGATGCCCTGGCAAGGGGAATTAAATCGGAAGATCAAAATCATTTGATGACTTTCCATCCTCAGGGTGAAAGGTCTTCATCAGAATGGTTTCATACTTCGGATTGGTGCGATTTTAATATCTGCCAGACCAGTCATGCACAGACCGATTACGCTATTTACGAGCGGTTGCTGGTGAAGGATTATCAGCTTACGCCGGTTAAGCCCTGCATGGATGCGGAACCTCGGTATGAAGATATCCCCATCGGATTTAAACCTGAAAACGGATGGTTTGATGATGCGGACGTAAGGCAATCCTTATACTGGAATCTTTTTTCAGGTGGATTTGGATATACCTATGGTTGTAACAGCATCTGGCAGTTTTATGAGGAAGGTCATAAACCCATGTGTGATGCGCGGCGTAACTGGAAAGATGCGATTGATCTGCCGGGTTCTTACGCCATTCAATATGCCCGAAGTCTGCTGGAATCTTTCGATTATTTGAGTCGCGTTCCGGATCAGTCGGTTATCATCAGTAAAAATGATGATAATGAACACAAAGTGGTAGCTACCAGGGGAAAAGATTATGCATTAGTCTATATCCCGACAGGACATGAAACGACGGTTTCATTAGAAAAGATAGAGAGAGCAAAACAAGTTAAATTATGGTGGTTCAACCCACGAAACGGAGAAAAAACCAACATCAAAAAAACAAAACCTGAAGGTAATTTTATAGCAAAGCCTTCTACAAGTGGAAAAGGAAATGATTGGATTTTAATTATTGAGAAAATTAAATAAAGACAAATATACACACAATTAAGATACTGTATGAATAAAGAAGTATTGCATATCATCGAAGAACAGGAGAGGTTGTTATCACGTAAAAATGAGATGATAAGTAAAAGTAATGGCGTATTTAACCGCTACAAACATCCTGTTCTGACGGCCGGACATGTTCCGTTCAACTGGCGTTACGATGTGAATCCAAATACCAACAGGTACATGATGGAGCGGATTCAGGTGAATGCAGTCATGAATTCAGGAGCTATTAAATGGGGAAGTAAATACGTGTTGGTTGTTCGTGTGGAAGGAGCCGACCGAAAATCCTTTTTTGCAGTAGCCGAGAGTCCTAATGGCATTGATAATTTCCGTTTCTGGGATTATCCGTTGGTGATGCCGGAAGGTGAAGAGCCTGATGTTAACGTATATGATATGCGACTAACCGCCCATGAGGATGGATGGGTTTATGGTGTTTTCTGTACTGAACGAAAAGACCCGGATGCTCCCAAAGGTGACTTATCATCGGCCATTGCTTCGGCAGGAATCGCCAGAACAAAAGATTTGAAAAATTGGGAACGCCTCCCTGATATTAAAACACCGAGTCAGCAACGCAATGTGGTATTACATCCCGAGTTTGTAAATGGGAAATATGCTTTCTATACCAGACCACAGGATGGGTTTATTGATACGGGAAATGGAGGTGGTATTGGTTGGGCATTGGTAGATGATGTTTGTAATGCTGTTGTCAAAGATGAAAAAATAATTGAACACCGTCAGTATCATACTATCAAAGAACTGAAAAACGGAGAAGGTCCACACCCCATTAAAACGCCTAAAGGCTGGTTGCATTTGGCGCATGGTGTAAGAAATTGTGCCGCCGGACTTCGCTATGTCCTTTATTTATACATGACTTCGCTCGAAGACCCGACTAAACTAATTGCTTCTCCAGCCGGATACTTCATGGCGCCGGAAGGTGAAGAGCGTGTGGGTGATGTGTCGAATGTATTGTTCTCCAACGGGTGGATAGCTGATGAGGATGGAACAGTTTTCATTTATTATGCTTCTTCCGATACACGCATGCACGTGGCAACTTCTACGATTGATAAATTAGTGGATTATTGTTTTAACACACCGGAAGATGGACTCCGTTCTGCTACTTCAGTTGAAAGTATCGTGAAACTAATCGATAAAAACAAAGAAGTCCTAAAGAAGTCAATGCTTCCTGCATCTGAAATTAGTAATCAATAAATTTTTGTGTATGAAATCCGGGATCAACATATTCATTCTGTTTATTTTTTCGTCGCTGTTTAGTATTGCACAGTTGCCTGAGCAACTGGTGATGGTTCAGATAGCTCCGGAGAACCCGGGCTGGAATTACAAAACAGGAGAAAAAGTAAAATTTAATGTACAGATAACTAAGAACCGGCTTCCGATGGAAAACGTACAATTGCGATATGAATTGTCGTATGACATGATGCCTGCATTTAAAAAAGACACTGTTGTGTTGAAAGATGGAAAAATGCAGATTAATGGAGGCACCATGAAAGTTCCTGGTTTCCTGCGCTGTATGGTGTATGCTTCTTTAGATGGAAAAGAATATGAAGGTCGCGCAACAGCAGGTTTTGAACCGGAGAAGATTGTCCCGACTACCCAAATGCCGGCCGATTTCGATCAGTTTTGGAAAAATGCCATTCAGTATAATGCACGCTTGCCGCTGAATTTAAATATGCGTTTGCTGCCTGAAAGATGCACTTCAAAAGTCAATGTGTATGAAATAGATTTCCAGAATTATCACGAAGGTGGCAAAATGTATGGAATTCTTTGCATGCCGAAAAAACCGGGGAAATATCCGGCTTTATTGCGTGTTCCGGGAGCCGGTATTCGTCCTTATGCCGGTCATGTGCCAGGAGCTGAAAACGGTTACATTACATTGGATTTGGGTATTCACGGAATTCCGGTGACAATGGAAAATTTTGTCTATGAAAATTTGGGAAAAGGTGCGCTATTTAACTATCAGTATATCGGAT
>JARKQF010000322.1 GCA_029973975.1 Paludibacter sp. | reverse complement strand
TAAGGAATTTCTAATGTATCTGTTAACTGCGTAACAAGATTTCCTAACCCGGTACCCAGGATAATTCCAATCTTTGGATTTGTCTTGATGATACCTTTGAGGTAATCAGCGGTTTCCTGAATTTTCTGCAACATAATCTGTAATTTTTTTTATTAGTGCCGTTTCTTTGTAATTGAGTATTTCAACCCGTATGGGCAACACAAAGATATAATATTTAAGCGAATTGGGTACGGCTTTATTTTTTATTAACCTGGCCGCATCCTTTTCTGTAACGAGGATGAGTTTCTCCTGATTTTGAATCTCATTGAATTTCTTTTCAATCAGCATAATATCTTTTTTTGAGAAATCATGGTGGTCATTGAAATGTAAACTCCTGATATCAGTTGAATAATCTGCCAGGTAAGTGTTAATCATTTGCGGAGAAACAATTCCCGTTACCAGCAGAATCGAGGCATTGCGCTTCTTAACCTTCTTAAATAACCAATGCTCATCGGCATAACGAATAAAAAGAGGAAGCGGTTCATCGTATACATAAGTAGAAAAAAACACCGGATGATAGATGGAAGGCCTGACTTCATGTTCAATGATCCGCATATCAATGGGTTTCATATCTGCCGGACATTTGGTAACAATTATAATATCAGCCCGGCGACTACCTCTTGCCGATTCCCGCAGATTGCCTCCCGGCAGTAACGAATCGCGGGTATGGAGTCTTTTGTAATCGGTAAGGAGAATAGATAAACCCGAACGAATTTTCCGGTGCTGAAATGCATCATCAAGAATGATTGCGTCCAGATTGGGGTAGAGTGCCATCAATTTGTCTATGCCCTCACTCCTGTTCTCACAAACTGCAACAGGTATCCTGCTGAACTTCTGAAAAATCTGAAACGGCTCATCTCCGATTTGATTGGCATCGGTGTGTTGATCAGCTAATACAAAACCTTTCGTTTTTCTCTTATAACCGCGACTAAGCATGGCGACACGAAACAGGGATTGTAGTTCGGTAAGGATAAATTCTACATGGGGAGTTTTTCCGGTTCCTCCTACTGTAAGATTGCCTACAGAAATTATAGCTGTTCCTTTTTCTTCCGTCGAAAGCACTCCAATGTCATACAACCAATTCCTTATACCGGTAACGATTCCGTAGAGTATCGAAAACGGAAGAAACAGCAGGTATCTGAATGCTTTCTTCATGATTAAATGCTAATTTTGTATGCTTACCTGGTGCAAAGTTAACAATTCAGGGCATCAATTAAAATAATTAACAAAATTTTTGTCCTTATTGTTTGATATTAATGGGGCTCAGGGCACAGGATCGTAGCCACTTCCACCCCAGGGATGACAGCTGAGTATCCGCTTGATGGCTAACCATCCACCTTTGAAAATACCATGTTTCATAACAGCTTCAATAGCATACTGAGAACAGGTCGGAGTATACCGGCAACTGGGAGCCTTCAGCGGAGAAATAGCATATTTATAAAAATACACCGGTATCAGAAATAGATGTCGAAGCCATTTTTTCATGTTGAGAATAATTGCAGCAACCTTGTTAATGTAAGTTTGATTTTGTCCTCTATAACTTCATATTCCGGCAATTTCTCCGATAAATAGGTAACTGCAATTTGCAGAGACTTATCATTATTCAGACAGCTTTCCAGTAAAACAGCTTTATTGAGCCTGTATGCCTCTCTGATTTGTCTTTTAATCCTGTTCCTGTGAACTGCCTTTTTTATTTTCTTTTTAGGAACACTGATGAGTATCTTCACACCGGAATCCTCCCTTTCTTCCGAGAATTTATAAACCACCCTCAACGGATAGGCAATAAATGCTTCGCCTTCTGCAAACAACCTCCCGATGCGAATCTCTCCGCATAACTTTTCTTTCTTGGGAAATGTGTTCTTTATATTCATTAAATTTCAAATGGGGAGTTTTGCTCATAAATAAAAAATAATCCCAAAAGTACGTTTTTTTCGCGACTTTCGGGATCTTTATTTTTTAATTGCTGTAAAGATTTTACTTTCCGTTTGCTTTCAATTTTTTAAAATGATCTTTCAAAAAGCCATCCAACGCCATTGTCATCGAGGGATATTGTGTCGACGGAGCCTCCAGGTCAAGTCTTAAATCAGCATCACGCACTGCTGCCGCTGTTGTCGAACCAAAACAGCCGATTTGTATTTCTCCCTGCACAAAATCAGGAAAGTTTTTAAACAAAGATTGAACTCCAATAGGACTAAAGAAGAGAATCATATCATAATTGAAATCTTCCTTGGGGGTAAACGGATTGGCTACCGTTCTGTACATTACCGCTTTAGTATAGGTAATTTTCGACCCGTCAAGCGCAGTAATAATTTCTTCGTTTAATACTTCCGGAGTTACAAATAAGAACTTTTCAGCTGCATGTTTGTTCAAAACCGTGATAAATTCGGGGAGTTTTCCTGTTGTACCATAGAAGACCTTCCGTTTACGATAATGGATATAATGCTGGAGATAAACAGCAACCGACTCGGAAATACAGAAATACTTCATGGTTTCAGGAATGGTAATCCTCATCTCTTCACATAAATGAAAGAAATGGTCAATTCCCTGTTTTGCATTGAAAATAATAGCTGAATAATCGAGAATTGCAATGCGCTGAGCACGAAATTCTTTCGCACTCAGAGGCTCAACTTTAATAAATTGATGAAAATCAATCTTAACATTGTATTTCTCGCTGATGTCAAAATAAGGAGATTTTTCTCCTTGAGGCTGCGGTTGAGAAACCAGTATCTTCCTAATTTTCAAGACCTAACAAATTTAAGTTTAAAACTCTTTTATAATCCACTTATAGACTTGATACATCCCGATTAGCGGCAAAATTTCAAGAGTGCAAAGATACAACAATATGTGAAAGAAATCTAATATTTTCCGGTAAAAAATCTGAAAATATTTAACCGTTAAAAAAATCAGTGCTGAAAATGTGAAGATTAAAGCTAGTGTGTCAAATAATTTCACATTAAGGCCATCATAAAAGTATATCTTCAAAATCAAAAGAGGAAAGAGAAGAATTCCCAAAAATGACAAGGTATTATAGAAATTTTCCGACCCGATTTTGAATAATTCTTTGTTTAAAAAGGTATAAGCAACCATTTGAGATAGCTTTTGTTTCAAAAACAAATACAATAAGCTACTCAGGAACAATAATGCATATACTTTCAGATTGATGATTATTGATGGATAAAACGTAAGATACAGATACAGCGTTATTACCCCAACCGAAAACAATACAAGCAAAAAGCGGGACTGATATTCCTCTACCGTAGTTTTGCTGAAAAGGCTGTTTCTGGTTTTAACTTTGGCAATATTTTTTAAGGAATCTTCAATCCAGCTATAAGACCGGTTTAAGGAAAAGATGAAAACGATAAAAAGAACAAATACGACCCCGAATATCCAGCTTTCATTGTGCGGAAGCTGGGCCAGGGGTTCTCCTTCAAAGCGTATAACACTTGTGGGAACAACCGATTGCAACGTGGTGTCGGGCGTGTTGATCGTATCTATACTAAAATCCGGCATATTGTCTTATAAAGCAGCAAAGTTCCGTGCATTTTCATCCCACTGAACTGAATTTTCTATTGCTTCCATCACTTTCTCCGGAGAAGACACAACACTCCACATGGCACGATGCTCTTCTCCCATAAAATTTTCATCAACCGAGCGGTTCAACATTTCAATGAGAGGATCAAAATATCCGCCGACATTGCAAATGATAATTGGTTTGGTGAAAATACCCAGCCTTTTCCAGGTAATCACTTCGAGCAATTCTTCCATGGTACCGCAACCACCGGGTAACGCCACCGCAGCATCCGCCATACCTGCCAGCTTTTCTTTTCGCTCATGCATGGTTTCTACCAGTATCAATTCAGTCAATCCCTTATGGTTCCATTCAACTTCACACATGAATCCGGGAATAATTCCGGTCACTTTTCCGCCATGGTTTAGCACTGTATCGGCAATCTTCCCCATCAGTCCGCGATGACCGCCACCATAAATCAACCGGCAACCTTTCTCAGCCAAAATTTCACCTAATTTTTCAGCAGCATCAAAAAATAACGGCCTTACCTGTGAACTGGATGCGCAATAAACACAAATATTCTGCATGTGGATATTTTAAGAAATTTATAATAATCATGCAAAAGTACATTTTCTTTCTGTATTTTTGAACAAAAATTTGACTCACTTATGATATTGGTTACAGGCGCTACCGGATTAGTCGGGGGACATCTACTCTGGCATTTATTGCAGAAACACGAACAAATTGTTGCTTTGAAAAGAAAAACAAGTAATTTGAACCCACTCAAAACAATCTTTAGTTTTTATACGGATGATTCGGACACCTGGTTAAAAAAAGTTGAATGGCGTAATGCGGATATCCTTGATCCGGATTCACTTCGTGATGCCATGAAAGGTATAACCCGTGTTTATCATTGTGCCGCTGTTGTTTCTCTTGGGAAAGGAAATAATACGTTGATGGATACCAATGTGTTGGGAACGCGAAATATAGTTTCCGTTGCGCTGGAAAATAAAATTGATAAATTCTGCTTCGTCAGTTCCATTGCAGCCTGTGGTTTTGCAGATCATGATGAAATGATAACGGAAGAAACTCCCTGGGAAAAATCAAATCATAAATCTTTGTATGCCATAAGTAAGTATAAAGCAGAGCAAGAAATCTGGAAGGCCATTCAAAATGGATTGAATGCAGTTATTGTGAATCCGGGCGTTATTTTAGGAGTGTCAGGTACCAGTTCTGGCAGTTCCTTGATTTTTGAACAATCAAGGAAAGGCCTGCTTTTCTATACCCTGGGTGGTTCAGGATATGTTGATGTACAGGATGTGGTGAAGGTAATGATTCAACTGATGGAAAGTAATATCAGTGGAGAACGGTTTATTCTGGTAAGCGAAAACAATTCAAACAAAGAAATTCTAACCATGATGTCCAAAGCATTTAAAAAACCACGTCCCTTTATCAATGTAAATAAAAGCTTTCTGACTTTAGCGGGACTTTTGGTTGAGAGTGCAGGTAAGATATTCGGCTTTAAACCCGTTATCGACAGAAGTTTTGCAATATCGGCAACAAATCGCTCATACTACTCCGCACAGAAAATAATAAATGCATTGGATTATCAGTTTAAACCGATATCCCAATGCATTCAGGAAGTTTGTACCTTTATGTTAAAGCGCTGATTTCAACTTTTCTAAAAATATCTTGGCATCATTCATCGACAGGCACAAGGGCGGCAATAAACGGATGATGTGTGTACCCGTGGCGCCGGTAAATACTTTCTGTTCGAAAAGCAGGCGGTTTCTGATTTCCTTTACCGGTTCATCAAATTCTAATCCAATCATCAGTCCCTGACCACGCACTTCCTTAATCTGAGGAAATTTCTTCAGTTCACTGAGCAGGTACTCTCCCACTTTTTCTGCATTTTGAATGAGACTTTCTGCCTTCATGATGTCGAGTACAGCGATAGCAGCTACACAAGCCAGATGATTGCCTCCGAAAGTAGTACCAAGTAACCCGTGTGACGCCTGAAAAAGCGGACTGATTAATACACCTCCAATCGGATATCCATTACCCATTCCTTTAGCGACTGTTATTAAATCAGGACGAATGCCTGCATATTGATGGGCGAAGAATTTTCCACTGCGGCCATAACCGGACTGTATCTCGTCGAGAATCAAAATAGTCCCGGTTGCTTTGCATGCCTCACTTAATTCTTTCAAAAAAACAGGATCCGGAACTTTTATTCCTCCGACCCCCTGAATTCCTTCAATGATTACCGCTGAAACATCCTCTTTCTGAAGAGATTTCTTTACTCCCTCAATGTCATTGAGAGGAAGAAATTCAACTTCCAGACCGTCATTCACCGGCGCAACTATTTTAGGATTATCAGTAACCTTTACAGCCGCTGATGTTCTTCCGTGAAAACTTTTCTCGAATGCAACCACTTTCTTTCTGCCATTGTAAAAGGATGCTAATTTCAAGGCGTTTTCGTTTGCTTCTGCTCCTGAATTGATCAAAAACAGGGAATAATCATCGTAACCAGAAAGTTTTCCTAACTTTTCAGCCAGTTCGTCCTGTAATTTATTGACAACAGAATTGGAATAAAAAATCAGTTTTTCAGCCTGATTGGTAAGTTTCTGCACAAAGAAAGGATGTGAATGTCCGACAGAAATAACGGCATGTCCGCCGTATAAATCGAGATATTCGACACCTTGTTTATCATACGTTCTGCAACCGATTCCTTTTTCAATTTCAATATTGAATAAAGGATATACATCAAAAGTCTTCATCTGAATAAAAATAAGTTTTCAATAGTTATTAATTTAATGTGGATATTTTCCATATCAGAAATGCGGTGTAAGACAACAGGAACAGCAATCCGCCCCATCTTTTTATATTTCTTTCCTTATTTGAATAGATAAAGAGAAGCACCAACAGACTTCCTGCCGCTGTCACCATTAAATCAACATTCATTCCCTGGTATGCAGGTAAAGGCCTTATTATGGCACTGGAAGAAAGAATAAAAAACACATTAAAGATATTGGATCCTATAACATTTCCAAGTGCAATATCTGAGTTCTTCTTAAAAGCAGCTACAACCGATGTAGCGAGTTCAGGCAAGGATGTACCGAGTGCCACAATAGTCAGTCCGATAACCGATTGACTAACTCCATAACTAGCGGCAATATTAGTTGCAGCAGGAACTATCAGTTGCGCTCCGCCAACCAATGTGGCCAATCCTCCGATTATAAGCAGAATGGCTTTCCATATTTTCATTGGTTTGTAATCCTCAGCCTGCTCTTCTTCCGGGTGACGTATTGCATTTCGAATGTTCGTATACATGAACCAAATGAAAAATAGTATAAGAATAAGTCCATCTGACATGGATAAAATACCATTCATGCTCAGTAGAAACACAGCAACCGGCGCAATAAAACTCAGGGGGATATCGAACCTTCTGGAGCTTTTCTGTGAAGCAATCGGAAACACAACAGCTGCAGCACCTAAAATAACGAAAGTGTTGATCATGTTACTGCCGATGATGTTCGTTAAAGCAATATCCGTTGACCCGGGATTAAGAGCAGCCACCAGGTTTACAACCAATTCAGGTGCCGATGTCCCGAATGCCACCACTGTCAATCCGATAATCAGATTGGAAACATTGAATCGCTTTGCCAGCCCGCTGGCGCCGTCGACTAAAAAATTTGCGCCAAAAATAAGTAGGGTAAATCCTACAACAATAAATAAGTAATCAATCATTTTAATCAATAAAAAATCCGGACAAAAGTACTCATTTGTCCGGATTTTACCTTAAATATAATGAGTTTTTTAAGAATTGTGATTGGAAGCCTGATTAAGCGCTTCCATAATATTGATGATGTAGTCACCCATTTTCTCACATTCGATGATGATATCCATGTATGTTACACTAACCTGATATTCGTATTTTTTAGCGTTTATATCCAGGATATTCTGGGTTCTCAACTGGTTCCTGAAATTATTAATCTCATTTTCAGTATTCTTGGAACGATTGAGTTCGTCATCACTTACGTCATCATTTTCGAGAGCATCAATCATGTTTTGTATTGCCTTGTCGACAAGATTCATCATGAGCTGTATATTTTCATCCATCTCTTTGGTATATACAATACTACTCTCGTTTCTTCTTACAACAGTACGGGCAATATTATAGCAACCATCACTAACGCTTTCAATCTCTGAAACTACCCGCATCATCTTTTGAATCTGATGCTTACTTTCTTCACTTAACCTTCCGTCACCAACCTTGGACAAATAACGGGCGATTTCTACTTCCATTCTATCGCTGATGCTTTCGTACTTCTGCAGTCTGGTGAATAGTTTAACTGCTTCATTCTCATTTTTTTCTTCATAGAAAGTTCGTGCGATAGAGAACATCTTCTGAGTTCTCAACCCGTATGATTTTATTTCATTCCAGGCTTGAATCAACGAAAGTTCAGAGGTAGATAGTAATCCGGTAGAAATATAACGTAACTGGAACTCCTCGTCTGTGGCTTTTTTCTTGATAATAAAGGAAACCACATTTGTAATTGCTTTTGCGAACCAAACCAACAGGGAAGTATTAATAATATTAAACATGGAATGGAAAAGAGCCAAACCGTATGATGTGGAAGTCTGATAAACCATCAATTGCTTTTGATATATTAATTCTTCTGCACTTAACAAACCGCTTTCATTTGAAACAATTCGAATGGCATCCGGGTTTGTACTCAACTCCTGAGAAAATAAAGTAGGGTTCCCAAAACCTAAAAATTCTGCGAGATTTGTTACCATATTAAGGAAGGGGAAAAACAAAAAGAGCATCCAGATAATTCCGGTAATATTAAACAGCGTGTGTGCCAACGCCGCCCTTTTAGCAGAAATATTAGCCGGAATGGCTGCAATGTTGGCCGTAATGGTAGTTCCGATGTTTTCACCTAACACCATCGCAGCGCCCAGTTCATAAGATATCCAGCCCTTTGACACCATAATCAATGTGATAGCCATTGTCGCACTCGAAGATTGTACAACAATTGTCAACAAGGTTCCAATAACAAGGAATATTACGACTGATATGTAACCGGACTGGGTAAATCTGGTGAGGAACTCAAGCATCTCAGGATTGTTTTTCAAATCCGGAACAGAATTTTTCAACATATCCAGTCCCATGAAGAGTAATGCGAAACCAAGGATAAACTCACCGTAAGATTTACGTTTACCATTGGCTGAAAATATCAATGGAGTAGCAATTGCTATCAGGGGAATCGCATAAGCTGAGATACTGAACTTAAAGCCAAAGAATGAAATAATCCAGGCTGTAACGGTTGTTCCTATATTGGCCCCCATGATTACCGTTACTGACTGTAACAAATTCAATAAACCCGCGTTTACGAAACTTACCACCATCACGGTAGTTGCAGAAGAAGACTGAATAAGTGCGGTAATGAAAACCCCGGTAAGTACACCGGTAAAACGATTCTTAGTCATGGCCGTTAATATCGACCTCAGTTTGTTCCCGGCTGCTTTTTGTAGTCCTTCGCTCATGATCTTCATCCCGTAAAGGAATAACCCCAGCGAGCCTACCAGCATCATGAAATCATAAAATGAATAATTCATGTAGTGTGTGTGTTATGATGTTTTATGTTTGATATGAACTACAAAATGAACAAACAGACTTTAAACTCTTACCAAAGGACTTTTAAAAGCGTTACAAAAATACTTTAATTTAGTAAAAACACAAATAATATTCGATTAATATTCCTATTTTTACCAAAAAAATTATAGACAAAATGAATAAGACGGTAACCATATACTGCAAAAACACAGCATCTTATCATGATTTTCCCATCGGTACATCTTTGTTGGAAATTAGCAATCAGTTGCAAATCAAACTTAAATATGATATTGTTGCAGCAAGGGTAAATTACAAGGTTGAAGATCTTAACTTTTTGGTTTACAAGCCAAAAGACATTGAATTCATCGATGCAAGTTGTCCGTCCGGTATGCGTGTATATGTTCGCACCCTGAGTATGGTGTTTGCTTATGCCGTAAAACGTTTGTTTCCCGAAGCGATATTAAGCATTAATCATTCTATTTCTAAGGGCTATTATTGTCGGTTGGATTATTTGAGTTGTCCGTTGAATCAGGAAGTGATAGACCGGATTAAATCAGAAATTAATAAAATTATTACTGAAGCATACCCAATTATCGTTGAAGAAAAACAGGTTAAGGAAGTGAAAAAACTTTTTGCCATGCAAAACAATCAGCATGAAAATCTGTCCCTTTTTGAAACGATCAACACCCCCTACATGCGCTATTTCCGCATTCATGATTATGTAGATTATTATAATGGGGTGCTTCTTCCTTCTACAGATAAACTCAACTTGTTTGATATACTACCTTATTACGACGGGATGCTACTGCGAATTCCCAACAGAGCCGAACCCGACCGGCTGGAAAATTTTGAGGTAATGCCTAAGTTATATGAGATTTTCAATGAGTTTATGAGCTGGAATCAGATTATGAACCTCAAGACCATTGGTGAATTTAACATAGCCTGCCGGAATAAACAATCGTTCGATTTAATTAAGGTGGGCGAAGCCTTACACGAGAAAAAAGTGGCTTACATTGCCGATATGATTGAGCAAAGGCAAAATGTCAAACTGGTATTGGTTTCCGGACCTTCTTCCTCAGGTAAAACCACTTTCAGTAAAAGGCTCTCGGTTCAGTTGATGGTGAGTGGACTAAAGCCGGTCATCATTTCGATGGATAATTATTTTGTCAACCGTGAGGAAACCCCCAAAGATGAAAATGGAGAATATGATTTTGAAACGCTTGAAGCGCTTGATTTGCCTTTCTTCAACCAGCAGATGGAACAATTACTGAATGGAGAAGAAGTTGAACTGCCCTTTTTCAACTTTGAGAACGGAAAAAGAATGTTCAGAGGAGATAAACTGAAACTGGATCATGATACGGTTGTGATTTTAGAAGGTATTCACGCTCTGAATCCAAAGTTGCTTCCCAAAATACCAAGGGAGAAAACCTTTAAAATTTATGTTTCGGCACTGACCACCATTTCGATTGATAATCACAACTGGGTGCCTACGACCGATACAAGATTATTGCGCCGGATCATCAGGGATTATCGTTTCAGAAATTACTCGGCACGCGATACGATTTCCAGATGGCCAAGCGTGAGAAGAGGCGAAGAAAAGTGGATTTTTCCTTATCAGGAGGATGCAGATGTAATGTTCAATTCTGCCCTGATTTTCGAGTTGGCCGTACTCAAAAAATATGCAGAGCCTATTCTGGCTGAAGTACCTAAATATTGTGATGAATATACCGAAACCCATCGTTTGCTGAAATTTCTGAACTTCTTTGTACCTATCCACGACCGGGAAATTCCACCAACATCACTACTCAGGGAGTTTATGGGAGGCAGTAGTTTCAGATATTAATTATATCTTTGCACGTCTTTGTACGGGAAAAAGAATTAAAAATTTTACGACAGAAAAAACATGAATTTAATCAGAAATTACTGGAAAACAATCCTGGTGACCCTGATAATTATGATTCTGACCTTTGGTAGTTTCTCGGGGTTAGAGGATATGCCCAAAGTGACTTTCTGGGACAAAATTGTGCATTTTTTGATGTATCTGACACTTACTCTTGTGGTAATGTTTGAGCATCATCAAGATAAGATTAACCGGAATAAACGTCTGGTTTTTATTCTTCTGTGCCTCGTATTTCCTTTTATACTGGGGATTGTTACAGAGATCTTACAACCGGTATTTATGAAAGAAAGATTTACAGACATATACGACAGCTTAAGCAATACCATTGGGATACTTACCGGCTGGGGTATATTTACTGTTTTTAAAAAGATGTTTTAACATCCTGCAACCTGTTTACTTTTTATTTGTTTGTTTATGAATCTTGATTTATTGAAATTCAGGATCGGCATTACGCTGATCAATGGTATAGGCAACAACCTCGCCAAAAACCTGATTGCATATCTTGGTAACGAAGAGGCCGTTTTCAAGGAAAAAAAGAACAATCTTTCCCGGATACCCGGCATCGGAGAAACACTCGCCAAAGAAATTGTCAATCACAAACAAGCCCTTCTTCGGGCAGAACAAGAGATTGAATTCATCCTAAAGAACGATATTCAATACCTCTATTACACCGACAAAAATTATCCTTTCAGACTTAAAGAATGCCCGGATGCTCCGTTGATGTTATTTGCCAGATGCGCGCAAAACCTCAACGATGCGAAATTTGTGAGCATAGTGGGTACCAGAAATGCGACTGAATATGGAAAGGAAATTTGTCGTAACCTGGCTTCTGCATTGACAACAATTCCAAATCTTGTAATCATAAGCGGACTGGCCTATGGAATAGATATTTGTGCACACAAATCTGCTCTTGATTATAGAATTCCCACCATAGGTATTGTTGCGCATGGACTTGACGTGATTTATCCTTCAGCACACAGATCTATTGCTGTACGCATGTTGGAACAGGGAGGGGTTATTACAGAATACCTCAGCAAAACCAAGCCCGACCGGCAAAATTTCGTACAACGCAACCGTATAATTGCAGGTATGTCTGATGCACTTATTGTTGTGGAATCGGCTCAAAAAGGAGGTGCGCTTATCACGGCTGAACTGGCTAACGATTACAACCGCGATGTTTTCGCTTTTCCGGGCAGAATTACCGATGAATGGTCGAAAGGATGCAATGCGCTCATCAAAAACAACCGGGCGTCACTGATTGAGTCGCCTCAAGACTTTATCAGGCAAATGGGCTGGGATCAACAAACAAATCACAGAAAAGATGTTCAGGCAGCTTTATTTACTGATTTATCGGAGGAGGAAAGCCTCATTTATAGCATCATCAGGAAACATATGGATGGGATCCATGTAAATCAACTCTCAGTTATTTCTTCTATTTCTTACAGCAAACTTACGTCGCTTCTTCTCGAAATGGAATTCAAGGCGCTCGTTAAATGTATTCCGGGAGGGATTTATAGGGCAGTAATACCCGGGTAAAAGATAAAAATCCTGTGTTGATTTTTATCTTTTTTCATTTCACACACAAACAAACACATATCAAGCTGATAATCAGCATAAGTAAAAAGTACAAATTTTTATCGAAATTTATTTTTTGATAATTTGCGTGATTATTTCCAATAATTTAGCACACTGAAAATTTATCTGTTTGTTTAACAATCTTAATTTATTTATCTATGAAATCTGTTTCTGTTTACCTTGTTTGTGCCGGGTTCTTTTTATCTAATACATCATGCAATAATGATTTTCAATCCGAGATATCAACCGACCGGCAAGATATCGTCATTGAAATGTTGACACATGTTACTCTAATAGATCAAACAGAATATTTACAAGAAAGTATTCATGATGATTTTCTGACTCGCGAATTGACAGATCTCATTAATAAAAACACATTCCTGAGACAAAAAATGAAACGGGATAAACCTTCAAGTGTGGATACAGTTTTCTCCTACGATGAAATCCCACTTGTAAAAGAAACGAAAAACCGTACGCGGATATTTACAGACGGAACAATGGAAAGTATTACTGAGTTTCTGACTCCTCTTACCGATAATATGATTTTTCAACTTACTGAAACTCCTGTTGCTGAAAAATCAAGGATTGCATTGACAACACAAAAAAACGGAATGTTAACTGTTTATAATGCAGCAGGTGAAATCCTCACGCAGGAAGCGTTCCCGGAACCGGACATGCGTGATTTTATCGACACCATGAAGGTTTATGTCTTGAAAATAAACCGGAACACTCCGGACAAACAAAATAATCCAAAATCCGGAACCAAGTATTTTAAACAGTATTGCACTGCCGGAAATAATATCTGCGAGCTACCGAACGGTAATGTTATGATAGAATCACCGGTTACAAATGAGAAAAACACTTCCGGAGTCTATCCGGGGATAAGCGGAACCTTAAAAAGCCGCATCGAATTGAATCCGGAAATGACAAAAACACTACAACACGATATTTTTCAGGGAAATAACCTAATACAACGAAAAAAATACACTTATAATTCAAGTAAAAACCTGATGAGTCTGCACCATAACAGGGTGATATGTGAAAACCCGCAATCAATTGAAACCTTTACCCTGACAATGAACTCAGAAGGATATCCTGTTATCAGGCATTCAAAGGAGTTCTATAAAACAAACCAAACACGCTATTATTTTAAATAAATGATTGTTATCAGTTTAATCAATTATTTAGCTTCGCTGACCGTTAATTCATCGAGAGTTCCAAACTACAATTAAAAAACAAAATTCAAACGTATGAAAAATATTGCCCTGATTATCTTCCTCATAATCAGCACAACAGCTTTCCCACAAAAGAAATTTATCTGGCTCCATGGACTGGAAGGAGAAAAGGGGCCTAACACCTGGGATATCTATCAGCCATACCTGACTGCTACAAACGGTTTTGTTATTGAGTACCCATCAAACAACACAATCGCCGGAATCGCAAACAGACTTTATTTGAATGACATCAAAGCTCTTGAGATTGATGCCGACCTGGTTATAATTGCACACAGTATGGGAGGGTTAGTTGCACGGTCTTTAACCGGATTTTCTCCAAAAATAAAAGGGATAATTACAGTAGGAACGCCAAATTCCGGTTCTGTTTTGTTGAAAAACACGCTCAGTGGCAAAACATACGATTTTTTCCATCAGGCAATCAGAATGGCATCAAGAGCCGCAGATAATTCCATTTTATCCGGAGTTTTCAGCGGTTTTCCGGTCACTACAATTGCTGCTCCGATTGTCATTCCGATAACAATTTTCAAGAACTCAACACAGAACGGAGTCCTCACTTCTCTTAAAACTGTGCTTCAAACCGGGATGGGAATTTATGCCCTCAGCCATCCATGCATCAGGGATATGTTGCCCGGAAGTACTTTCCTTCAGCATTTAAACGCGAAAACAGAAACAGTCCCGCATATTAACATTTATGGTGCAGAAGACCATTGGCAGGTTGTCAGAGCCATCGGATCTTTATCAAAAATTTCTGAAGTTAAGAATCCTCAATATCGGGATCAAAGTTTTGACCAGGAATTTATTCCAAAGATTCAGGCAGGGTTGGCATTCATCAATCAAATACAGCAAACCCATAACCTTGTTTACAAAGCATTGGCAGTTCCGGCTGTTTTCATGCCCTGGATTTGGCGGACCCGAGAATTGGTTTTGAAAGCACGTCTCGAATGGGATGCCCTGTACCGTTATCTGGATGTTGGAATGCATGCTGATTTTGCTTCTAACATGGGAGCTGTGGAATATCGCTTACAGGATTATTGTATTCCGAAAGGCATAGACATGCAAAAATTAAGCTGTAAAAAATGCTATCTACCCTGTATCCTGGAAAATGATGGTATCCTGTCAAGACAAGATGTGATTTCAGGGATGGAACATAAAGACAACACCTATAATATCAGGGTATTAAGCGTAAATCACCAGGAGATGGGCAATCACATTGAGATGCGCAAATTATTGGAAGAGATTATCATCAATAAAAAATACGGAAATGCATTCAGCAGGTAATTATTTATTCTTTATTTCGTTATGTTGTTTCTTCAGTTGTGGTAACATCAGTTATCCAGACCCCAAAAAGGTCGAAGGACCCAAACCAATATGGGCAACCAGATTACCAGGTAAAGCAGGAATTTACAATGACGGGTTAATTGGCTTACCTGTGTATAAGGGTAACATATTTTTCCATTCTACCATTTTTACAAACGAGAACGGAGAAGACAACAGGATACATGCACTGAATCTCGAAACCGGAAAAATCAACTGGACTTTTCCACACGATTATGATGCAAGAAACCCGATGTTTTTCTGGGGAAAACCATATCTTTTTGAAAATCACATGGTCATTAAAATGTCTAAATTTGAACCGTTTTGTAAATTTGACCGGATTATCTGTCTCAATCTTGATAATGGTAATTGTGAGTGGAAAATTGAAATCTCCAAAACGTTTTCATACCCTACATGTAAAGATATAGGCGGATATGATAACCTGTTCTTTTTTGTTTCGGAATCGGATAAAGAAACAATTATTTTCCGGGGAGATGTACTTACCGGTGATACCTCCAGAATTCTGACACTTGCTCCTTCTCACCGATATAAAAAGCTTGAGCTAAACTCATCTTCTTTTTGTACAATGAAAAGCACAAATCAGCCGTTGTTCCTGTTTTCAACCAAGGAATTTGGAGATCAATCGAATCTCAATGCCAAAGAAAGTGCAGTTTGTTTGCTTGATTTAAAAAGCGGAAATCTGATTTCAAAAATCAATATAGTGGATGACGTGCATTACAACGTGACAGATCTCATTCTGTATGAGGATTTGATATACTGTATAAGTGGCAGAAAAGTGTTTTGTCTGAATCCCCAAACAGGAACCTCTGAATGGACATGTCAGACAACCGATATTTTCAACCTGATAACGACCGATATATTAGCTGATAAAGGTGTATTATTTTTGTGGGGTGCCAATCGCTATATCGGATTAGATATAAAAACAGGTCAAACTATTTATGAGCATGGAATTACCGGTGGAAATGCTGCCGTATTTGACGGGATGGTTTATCTAATCAGCAGAGATGGCAGACTTTATATCGCCGAGATACAAACAGGAGAAATAAAACAGAAAATTTCATCTCCTGAGAATAATTTTCTAACCGGGTGTAAGCCTAAAGTTTTTGAAGGTAAACTGTATGTATTTGACTATTTTAATGCATATTGCTATCAACTTAATTTGGGTTCTAAAGGTGAATTGTCAGGAAGCGAATAAGAAATTAGCCCCTGTTTAAAATAATTATTTTAAATTTGTCAGTTGTTGCACCTAACCTGCAGCGACTGATTTTTTATCATGAATATTAACCAACTAAAATACAAGCTTGCAGAGAAACTTCCGGGAATCGATTCTCACATTAAAATGGCGCCTGAACATCGTGCAGAAGAACTATTCAAAATTAATCCGGATGATTTAAATCCCCGCCTCAGCGCCGTTTTGATTATTTTATTTCATGAAGATGGCAAACTGAAAATTGTTTTTATACGGCGCAGCGAATACGTTGGGATACATTCAGGGCAAATTGCTTTCCCCGGAGGAAGGTATGAAGAATCAGATAAGGAATTGAAAACAACGGCTCTGAGGGAGGTAGAGGAAGAAATCGGAATAAAAACAGAAACAGTAGATATACTCGGGCATTTGACGGACTTATATATTCCCCCAAGTAACTTTATGGTCAGGGCTTTTGTAGGATATGTAAATGAAAAACCAGTTTTTAATATCAATGAAAGGGAAGTACAAGAGGTTTTAGTACTCAATTATGAACACTTTAAACATCCTGATGTTATAAAGGTCAGAGAATTCAAAACACATAACAGCACCCGTTTAACTAAAGCGCCATATTTCGACGTCGAAGGGGCAATTATCTGGGGTGCAACAGCCATGATTTTAACTGAGTTATTAGATTTGGATTGTTAATAGCATTTTATAAAATAAAAAGTAACAATTATGCTGCATCGGGAAGTCAAAACATATTCACTTGCTGAAAAATCAAATTTTTCTCCGCATTTTTCGATGAAAAGAATGGAGGAACTTTATAAAAAAGCTTCCGGCAAAAAACCGGTTCCTCACCGCCATGATTATTATAATATATACTTTGTGGAAAAAGGATCCGGTTTTCATGTGATTGATTTTAACGAATACAGAGTAACAGACTTGCAGATATTCTTCGTACTTCCCGGGCAGATGCATCAGCTTGTGTTTGATTCTCCTCCGCAGGGTAGAATTATTTCTTTTACAGAAGAATTCCTGTTGAGTAACGCTATTCCTGATTACCTGATTAATGAAATATATCTATTTGATGATTATGGTCAATCCCCCCCTCTTCCAATAAATCAGGATACAGTGTCCAATTACCTGAATCTGTTCGATCAGATTGAGAGTTTTGCAACATCAACCGGGAAGTACACTCTGGAGGCTGTGGGCGCGCTCGTGAAACTGCTTCTAATTCAGTGTAACAACCATTGTTCTTTGTTCAAATCAGATAATCCGCAGTTCCTCGAAACAACCAATCACATTCTGCGGGGATTTAAACAATTGCTCAATAAGCATTATACCGAATATCACAAAGTTGGAGACTATGCTGATAAACTCGCCGTTACATCCGATTATCTGAATAAAACCGTGAAATCAATCACGGGTAAATCTGCAAAAGATCATATTCAGTCGAAATTGGTAATAGAAGCGAAGCGTTCCCTGCTGTTCTCAACTCAGACCGGTAAAGAACTCGCGTATGCCCTTGGATTTGATGAATCTGCTCATTTCAATAATTTTTTCAAGAAAAACACAGGTTTAACTCCTTCTGAATTTCGTACGGGTATCGTTTTGTCCTGATTTTTGCAATTTTTCTCCTGTTTTTATTAATTTTTACTTGTATAAGTGGCTGTATCTTTGCATCATCAAATAATGTGTAAAGAATAAGTAACAACATAACAAGAGATATATGAAACGAACATGAACTAATTTAATCAATTATTTCATCGAGAGTTCCATACGACAACTAAAAAATAAAATTTAAACGTATGAAAACAAAACTATATCCCGCAGATTCAAGAGGGCATGCCGATCACGGTTGGCTCAAGACCAATCACACTTTTAGTTTTGCCAACTATTACAATCCTGAAAGAATACATTTCGGGGCGCTGAGAGTCCTAAATGACGATTGGATTGCTGCCGGCGAAGGATTCGGCCGACATCCGCACGACAACATGGAAATTATCACCATACCATTTACCGGTGCAGTATTACATCAGGACAGTATGGGAAATAAAGGAGTAATTAAACCCGGCGAACTACAGGTAATGAGTGCCGGAACCGGAATTTTTCACAGTGAGCATAATGACAGTAAGGTTGATCCACTTACTTTATTTCAAATCTGGATTATTCCCAACAAAAAAAATGTGACTCCGAGGTATGACCAGATAACAATCAGTGATTGGGCTAAAAAAGATGAATTTTATCAGATTCTATCTCCGAATGCTGATGATCAGGGCGTATGGATTCATCAGGATGCATGGTTCAATATGGCCGATTTATCATCAGGAAAAGAGCTTGAATACAAGTTACACAGAGAAGGTTCGGGTGTTTTTATTCAACTGATAGAGGGGAACATTGAAGTCTCAGGAAATTTATTATCCGGCAGAGATGCCATTTCAATTACTGAAAGCTCTTCTGTCAAAATAAAATCCACAGCTGAAGCACGAGTACTTGTTATGGAAGTACCGATGCATTGGTAAACATTAAATCAATAATAAATATAGGTTTTACAATTAAAAAAAAGAATGATTATGAATACACTGATTAAGAGATTTTTCGCAACAGACACTCAATCATGGGCTTTATTAGTAGCGCGCTTATCATTGGGTATCGTGATTTTACCACACGGCATGCAAAAAGCATTGGGAATGTATGGTGGTTACGGATTTGAAGCAACACTTGGAGCTTTCCAAAGCATGGGAATGCCTCTATTGCTGGGTGTACTGGTTATTTTAGCTGAATTTGTCGGAGCTATCGGGATGATTCTCGGCGCAGGAACCCGTTTCATGGCGTTTTCTATCTTCCTGACACTTGGTGGCGCTATGTTCCTCGGTGGTCACGTAGACAACGGCTTTTTTATGAACTGGTTCGGCAATCAGGCCGGCGAAGGAATGGAATATTTCATCCTGGTTCTAGGACTTGCATTAGCAGGTATACTTGGTGGCAGTGGAAAATTCTCCGTGGACAATCTGATTTCAAAATATCTGAAATAATTCAGTTTATATGATATATGTCAGCAGGTCGGTTTTGAAGAAAGCCGGCCTGTTTTGATTTCACTTCACCATTTCATCAAGTAATTTCTTCATTTTACCGAACTCCTCTTCATTAAAAAGTCTGGTAAGCATCACAATTTTTCCGGTTTTATCGAGGATAACATTACGGGTTATACCTGCTTTTCTATCAGCGTACAAAGCAAAAATATCAGCATTGGGGTCTAACCCGATCGGATATGTGATACCGGTACTTTGAGCAAATTCAATAACGGTCTCTAATGGTTCATCCCGGTCAATGGCAAGCAAAGCAAAATTGGAATTATTTTTATGTTTTTGCCAAATATCCTTTTCAATGTACGGCATTTCTCGTCGGCACACACCACACCAACTGGCAGTAAATTGCAACATAACCACTTTCCCCCGCAAGTCACTTAGTTTAACCGTGTTCCCATCGGCCAACTTCATGCTGAATTCCGGAGCTGCGTCACCAATCTTAACAATATATCCACGCTCGTCCATATTCTGAGCGCTTAATCCGGATGAAACCAACAATATCATTCCGAATATTGTTATTCTTTTATTCAAACAGAATTTTTTGAGATTTTTTATCATCATTATCATTGAATTTTGCCTGCAAATTTATGCATTCTTGTCGGTGTTTTGTAATTTATATTTGCTTTTAAGGTCAATTTTAACTATATTTGCAATACTTCAATGATGATTAATATAAACCTGATGAAAATTTTTACCCCATGAAATTAATAATAATCGCCAATCGTCTCCCGCTGAAAGTCAACCGAAACGACAATAATGAACTTGAATTTGTAAGAAGCGAAGGCGGGTTAACGACAGGATTGGATTCATTAGAAACAGACATAGAAAAACATTGGGTCGGCTGGCCGGGAACCATTGCCGAATCTCAGGATGAAGAGTTAATAATAAGAGATCATCTCGAAGCGTTAAAATTTCATCCGGTCTTTCTGAACCAGGAACAGATACAAAGCCATTATGAAGGGTTTAGCAATAGCACTTTGTGGCCTCTCTGCCATTATTTCTATTCTTTTATCGATTATAACACGACGTACTGGGATGGCTATAAAGAAGTAAACCAGATTTTCTGTGATGTTGCGCTGGATTTTATTCAGCCCGGCGATATCGTCTGGGTACAGGATTATCAATTAATGTTGCTACCCCAGATGTTAAGGGAGTCGGGAATTGATATGAACATCGGCTATTTTCATCACATTCCTTTTCCAACTTATGAGTTGATAAGGGTGTTACCGCAGCGGGCAGAATTAGTTTCCGGATTGCTTGGGGCCGATTTAATCGGATTTCATACACACGACTACATGCGCCACTTTGTCAGCGCCTGTGAACGGATATTGGACCTGCGTTTCGATTTGGATCAGGTTTCGCTGGAGAATAGAATTGCTTACGCTGACGTTTTCCCTATGGGGATCAATTATAGCTTGTATCATGAGGCTCCTTTACTGCCTGAAATCCAGGATAAAGCAAAAGAACTGAGGCATATTTTTGGCGACAAGAAATTAATTCTATCCGTCGACCGGCTTGACTATAGCAAAGGCATTCTATCCAGAATTAAAGGTTTTGAACGTTTTCTGGAAAAACATCCTGAATTTCATGAAAAGACATCCCTGGTGATGATTGTTGTTCCCTCCAGAGATACTGTGGATAGTTACTATGATTTGAAAACAAAAATTGATGAAGCAATTGGCGCTATCAATGGAAGATACTCCAGCATCAACTGGACACCCCTGTACTATTTTTATCATGGTTTTGATTTCAATGAACTGATCGCCATGTATCACATCGCGGATGTAGCTCTAATTACTCCACTTCGTGATGGTATGAACCTGGTTGCAAAAGAGTATGTTGCAGCCAAAAGGGACAAGCCCGGAGTGCTTATTCTGAGTGAAATGGCCGGTGCGGCAATTGAATTAAACGATGCCCTGATTATCAATCCTAATGATACGGATATGATTGCGGACAGCATCCGGGAAGCTCTTGAGATGCCGGAAGAAAATCAGCTGTTGAGGTTGCAGAATATGCAACGTAAAACGGCAAGATATACAGTAAATTACTGGGCTAATAATTTCATCAATCAACTATTAAATATTCGTCAGAATTTTGACAATGTAAACAGCGAACAAGTAGATGAAACAATCATATCTAATATTAAATCTGCTTATCAATCTTCAGAAAAACGTTTGATTATTCTTGATTACGACGGGACCTTATCGCCTTTTAGAAAGAAACCGGAAGATGCTTCACCGGATGCTGCAATTTTGAATGTATTGAAAGATTTGGTTGCTGACAACCGGAACAATGTAGTTATCAGTAGTGGACGTGATCACCTCACCCTTGAAAAATGGTTTGGTGAAATGAAAATTTCAATGGCTGCCGAGCATGGAGCCTATTACAAAAACGCAAGCGGATGGCAACACAATCTTCCCGACTCCAAACCATGGAATAATGAAATTACAGATATCCTGCAATTATTTGTGGAAAAGACACCCAAATCAATGATTGAAGAAAAAGAGACAACTCTGGTGTGGCATTATCGCAATGTAGACGCTTGGTTGGCTTCTTTACGAGAACAACAGCTCATCAACGCGCTGATTGAACCCTGTACTCGTCTTGGACTGCAAATCATGCGGGGAAATAAAATTGTAGAAATTAAGTCTCCTTCTCATACCAAAGGCTCTGAGGCCAAACGGTTAATGAAAATGGATAATTACGATTTTATCATGGCAATTGGAGATGATACTACCGATGAAGATATGTTCAAAGCTTTACCAGAAACAGCTTACACAATAAAAATAGGTAAAATGTCGCAGGTGGCACGCTATAATTTGCGCTCACAATCGAAAACACTGCCATTTCTCCGCAGACTGATAATGCCCGATTAAGGGCGGATAAAACGGGAAGTCTGAACTTCTTCTGAGAATAATAGAGCCGAATTGATTAACGCAAGATGTGAATACGCTTGTGGAAAATTTCCAAGTTGTTCTTTTGTATCAAAATTCAGGTCTTCACTGAATAACCCGAGATGATTGGAGTATTGCAAGAGCTCCTCAAAGAGCTTTTGAGCATCTTCTTTTTTACCGATTACATAGAGTGCCCTGACCATCCAAAAAGTACAAATCGTAAAAGCAGAAGTTGGAACTCCAAAATCATCTTCATTTTTATACCTGAAATACAACCCCTTATACTCCAAGTTTTGTTGTATAGCCTCTACAGTACGGATAAATCTCTCATCCGTTCCATCGATAAAGCCATAAAACTCCATCAGCAACAAAGAAGAATCAAGATCGGTATTGCAATAGGTTTGCGTAAAACTCCGTACCGTTGCATTCCAACCGTTTTTTAGCACGTCTTCCCTGATTTTCAGGGCTTCTTCTTCCCATACTTCGGCATTATCGTAATCATGCAACAAACGGGCTACATTTACAGCCCTGTCGAGTGCCACCCAACACATTACTTTCGAAAAGACAAAATGTTTTTCCTTTCCACGGATTTCCCAAATACCCTTGTCTGGTTTACGCCAGTCTTCAATCACAGTACGCACGATATTTTTCACGATTTCATACATATCCTCGATATCATCCAATGTACCCTGGAAATACTGATAATATTTGTAAATAACATCCATCAAATATCCGTAAGTATCGTTTTGTTTTTGATGATAAGCATCGTTACCTATTCTCACCGGTTGAGTATTTTGGTATCCGGATAAATGTGGAAGCGACTCCTCCGTCAGCGTTCTTTCCCCTCTGATACCATACATAATCTGGAACGAATCGGATTTTTTACGAAGAATATTTTTGATGAAATTTATAAAACGATTGGCTGCTCCTTTATGCCCTACCTGCATTAAAGTTTCTATCGACATGGAACCATCGCGAAGCCAACAAAAGCGATAATCCCAGTTACGATTTTCACCAACAGCTTCAGGAATACTTGTCGTAATTGCCGCTAACATCGCTCCACTCCTGTGATACGACATTAATTTCAGTATCAGCGTACTACGCTCAATCTGATGATTATAACAGTTAAACTTCTTGGACCTATTAGACCAGTCCCACCAGTACACTTTCGTACGTTGATATTCCAGGTCAACCCGGTCGTGATCAATTTTAATCAGCTTTTGGTTGTAAGAAAGCAGAAAAAATTCATTTTGCGTAATTTGAACTTCTTTTCTACCCAGTATTTGATCTTTGTCGAAACCGGAATACAAATAAAAACTATCTTTCTCATTCTCAACTGAGCAGACTTTGAGGTATTTCTTTTTAAACTCAAAAGTAGTCAGGTCCCTTGCGTAATTAGCAGCGGGTTTAAAATCAATATAAAAACAAGGCTTACCTCTTCTGTGGCGAATTAACCTGTAAATTTCAGCAGGAAGATAATAACCTTTAATATCTCCGGTTTTGTAGCGGGGCATAAAATCATATACTTCAAAGGCTGCTTCAGGAGATTCAAAGGAAGTAATTAGGATATTAGTATGAAGCATATAACGTTGAGAAATCTCGTATGTTTCATCAACTTTAAAACCGAAATGGCCTCCTTTCTTTTGATCTAATAATTTTGCAAATACAGAAGGAGAATCAAAGTCCGGGAAACAGCACCAATCAATGCTTCCTGTTCTTGATATTAATGCTGCTGTTCTGCAATTACCAATCACACCATAATTTAAATCCGCCATAAACTTAATTTTTTCAGGTATTTCGCTTCAATAAATCTATCAAAGCATTTAATTGTTTTTTCATATTGAGGAAATCCTGCAAACTTTCTTCTGTTGGGTCGATTTTTAGCCGTTGTAACAACCGGGAAGGTATTTCTGCTGCTTTCTCTCTCATATTCTTCCCCTCTTCTGTCAGGCCAACCATTACCTTACGTTGATCTGTTTTCGAGGGGGTACGGGTAATCAAACCCATGGTTTCCATCCTTTTCAGGAGTGGTGTAATCGTATTTGTATTGAGAATCAGCTTTTCGGCAATCTGATTTACCGTTGTTTCCTGCTCTTCCCATAAAACCATCATCACCAGATATTGCGGGTAAGTAATACCCAGCGCATCCAAATCCTCTTGATAAGCCCGTATGATGAGCCTGGAAGTTGCGTAAAAGGGAAAACAAAGTTGATTTTCAAGCTTTAGTTGTTCGTATGCCATAACATCTGTTTTTACAAAAATAACAAAATCGGGACTAAAAAATGAATTTCAGTCCCGATATTAACGATTTTTTTAAGCCAGTAGTTTTTCGATATCTTTCGTTAATTTTTCCGGTTTTGTAAAAGGAGAATAACGTTTAACCGGTTTTCCATCTCTGTCGATGAGGAATTTTGCAAAATTCCACTTGATATTATTACCGAACAGACCTCCTTTAAGCTTTGATTTGAGGTACTTATAAATCGGATGAGCTGCATCTCCATTTACATCCACTTTCGAGAACATGGGAAAAGTTACACCATAATTTATCATACAACCTTCCGCAATGTCCTTTTCTGTTCCCGGCTCCTGATTGGCAAACTGATTACAGGGAAATCCGAGAATTATGAGTCCCTTGTCCTTATACTTTTTATAAAGTTTCTCCAGTCCTTCAAACTGAGGAGTAAGGCCACATTTACTGGCTGTGTTCACCACCAGAATTACTTTTCCTTTGTAACTCTCCATGCTTATTTCTTTACCTTGTAACGAAACCGCCTTGAATTCATAAAAATCTTGTGTCATAATATAGTTGTTTTTGATTTTATATCGTTTGCGATACAAATATACGCAATTATGTCGCAAGCGATATAGATGGCGTATAATTTTTAAGAAATATTAGGATAATGGTGATGCGGTGGTAATACGACAATAAACCTCTTTTACAGCAAAAATGAAATGTGTTTTTCCAGCTTGATGAGGTCTTCTGTGAATTTACGGATTCCTTCAGCTAATTTTTCTGTTGCCATAGCATCTTCATTCAGCATCCAGCGAAATTTTTTTTCATCCATCTGAATGGGTTCGATATCCATTTGTTGCGCTTTAACCGGATCAAGTTTTTTTATTAAAGACCCTTTTGTGCTTTCTAATGATTTCAGCAGATTAGGTGAAATGGTAAGTGCATCGCAACCGGCCAGTTCGATAATTTCACCTGCATTGCGGAAACTTGCTCCCATAACAATGGTTTTGTATCCGAATTTTTTATAATAATTGTAGATATCGGTAACTGATAAAACCCCGGGGTCTTCCGTAGCCGGGATGTCGTTTACACCACGTTCTTTTTTATACCAGTCAAGAATTCTTCCTACAAAAGGAGATATAAGTGTGACGTTCGATAGGGCACATTGAACGGCCTGTGCCATGGAAAACAAAAGAGTCAGATTGCAATGAATACCTTCTTTTTCGAGGATTTCAGCGGCCTGAATGCCCTCCCATGTCGATGCAATCTTAATCAGAATACGTTCACGAGAGATACCGTTGATTTCATATAATGATACTAATTCACGGGCTTTGATTACGGTTGCTTCTTTGTCGAAAGACAGACGCGCATCAACTTCGGTAGACACCCTACCCGGAACAATTTCAAGGATTTTCAATCCGAAATTCACAGCAAGTTTATCAAGCGCCTTTGCCAGCTGCACCTTCTTATCTCCGGAGGAACCTTTTGCATACCGAATAGCGTCATCAGTCAGTGATTGGTACTTTGGATCTTGAGAGGCAGCATAAATAAGTGAAGGATTTGTAGTAGCATCAACGGGTTGGAAAGCGATCATCGATTCGAAATCGCCGGTGTCAGCTACAACTTTCGTGTAGGATTTCAGTTGTTCAAGCAGGTTCATAATGTTAGTTTTAAGATTAATACTAACATTATAAACCGAATTCAGGGTGGTTTTGTTCAGTGAAAAAGTTTTGTTTACCTATTTCACCTCAACACCATTTGTAACATTTATCTTTGGCTGAATAAGTACTAACTTGCCATCAGCATCTTCGGCAGAGAGAATCATACCTTCACTGAAAATCCCCCGCAGTTTGCGTGGCTCAAAATTGGCAATAAAACACACTTGTGTCCCAATCAATTCTTCAGGATTAGGATAATATGCAGCAATTCCAGAAAGGATAGTACGTTCTTCAAGACCATCAGCAATACGGAATTGCAGTAGCTTATCGGCTTTAGGAACTTTCTGACAATCCAGCACAGTTCCCACGCGAATATCCATTTTCTGAAAATCTTCGAAACTAACGTTGTCCTTTACCGGATTAGCTCTCCAAGTGGCCGCTTCATTAGCTTTTTTTGTATTGAGCAGTTTTTGTACCTGAGTTTCGATGGTGGCATCTTCTATTTTCTCAAACAGCAATTCGGGTGTCTCCAATTGATCGCCTGCTTTCAACAAATCAGTACGACCCAATTCTTTCCAGTCGAAAGATTTCAGATTCAGCATACTACGTAATTTTTCTGATGAAAACGGCAGGAAAGGCTCAAAAGCAATAGCTAAGTTAGCCGCAATCTGTAAACTCAAATGCATGATAGTCGCCACACGCTCCATATCAGTCTTGGCTACTTTCCAAGGCTCTGTATCAGCCAAATATTTATTCCCGATACGAGCCAGATTCATCGCTTCTTTTTGAGCATCGCGGAAACGGAAATTATCCAGTAATTTCTCCACATCCGTTTTTACGTGTACGAATTCATCGAGTGTTTGCTTGTCATAATCGGTAAGTTCACCCAACGCCGGCACTTTTCCATCAAAATATTTATGTGTAAGCACTAATGCCCTGTTGATAAAGTTACCGTAAATAGCCACCAATTCACTGTTGTTCCGAGCCTGGAAATCTTTCCAGGTAAAATCATTATCCTTGGTTTCGGGAGCATTGGCTGTTAACACATAGCGCAACACATCCTGTTTGCCGGGAAATTCTTCGAGATATTCATGCAGCCAAACCGCCCAGTTACGGGAAGTCGAAATTTTATCCCCTTCCAGATTGAGAAATTCATTTGCAGGTACATTTTCCGGCAGGATATAGCTACCTTCTGCTTTCAGCATGGCAGGAAATACAATACAATGAAAAACAATATTATCTTTTCCGATAAAATGCAGTAAACGTGTATCTTCCTCTTTCCACCATTTTTCCCAACTATCCGGCAATAATTCTTTCGTATTCGAAATATAACCAATAGGAGCATCGAACCAAACGTAAAGCACTTTTCCTTCCGCACCTTCCACCGGCACTGGAATACCCCAGTCAAGGTCACGGCTTACCGCACGAGGTTGCAAACCCATATCCAACCAGCTTTTGCACTGACCATACACGTTCGGTTTCCACTCTTTATGATCTTCCAGAATCCATTTGCGCAACCAGGCTTCATGCTGATCAAGAGGCAAATACCAATGTTTGGTCTCTCTCATTACCGGTGTACTCCCACTGATGGCTGATTTCGGATTGATAAGATCAGTCGGATTTAATGAAGTTCCACAAGACTCACACTGATCTCCGTATGCATTTTCGTTTCCACAATGCGGACATTTTCCCGTGATATAGCGATCTGCAAGAAACTGTTGAGCTTTTTCATCGTAATACTGCTCTGAGCTTTGTTCAATAAAACCACCTTTCTCGTAGATTGTTTTGAAAATATCAGAAGCAAGTTCTTTATGCGTTGATGAGGTGGTTCGGGAATACACATCAAAAGAAATCCCAAAATCTTCGAAAGATTTTTTGATGATGGCATGATAACGGTCGACGATATCCTGAGGTGTTACACCTTCTTTTTTTGCCTTAATGGTGATGGGCACACCATGTTCATCCGATCCACCGACAAATAACACTTCTTCTCCTTTCAGGCGAAGATAACGAACATAAATATCAGCAGGTACATATACCCCGGCCAAATGACCGATATGCACGGGGCCATTGGCATAAGGAAGGGCAGATGTAACTGTAGTACGCTTAAACTCTTTCATATTTGAATTTTTAACAGGCGGCAAATTTACAAAAAAATTGGGAGAAAGTGGATGATTTAGAGCTTTATTTACATACGAACAATGCATTGCACAAAGTAAACAAAAAGACGATACTTTTTTAAGCCGAACATAAAAATCAAACAAATGAATATCGCAAATAAACCTAAAAAAACACACTCAAACATACTCTGAATTGAAAACAATCCCTGAAAAGTGTTAAAATTATGTTATAAAACACCTTTTTTGAGAATATTATTTGCAAGATTAGTTCAAACGCCTTATCTTTGCATCGTGATTTTTTCATAGTATTAGATTTAAGGTTAACAAAAAAAGATTGGGTTGTCGTGATGACAGCCCTTCTTGCTTTTTATACACCTCATAAAAAACTTTTTAACCACATTAAGGTATCGCAAACCGTTTTATTTCTGTCCGTAATTTTTTAGTTCTTCCACCGGTTACTTCATCCATCAGTTTCCAGAAACGTTCGCCATGATTCATCTCCACAGTGTGACACAATTCATGAAGTATAACATAATCAGCCAAATAAGACGGCAATAACATCAGGTAAAACGACAAATTGATATTTTGCGTTTTAGAACAACTACCCCACCGGGTTTTGCTGGACTGTATCTTAACGCTTGAGTAATTGAAACCGTATTGATTCGCCAATAGTTCTACCTGAGGAGGAAGTATCCTTTTGGCTTCTTTTTTCAGAAAATAATTGATGCCGTTCCAACATACTTCCTGAACCTGAGGAGAACTTATATTTGCGTCTCCAGGCACCTCAATCAATAAAAAACCATCTTTCAGACTAAAAAACACATCTGAACGATCAGCATATTTTGCTTTGATTGTAAATGTTCTTGTGCTGATTTCTTTTTCAATAGTGATGACAGTGTTGATACGCCTAGCCCGGATACGCGCTTGTTTTGATAAAATCGTATCCTGATTGTTCAGGATAAAACGGGTAGCTTCGGTCTCACTGCTACGGTAGGGTAGACTGACCCTCAAGCCATCCAATAAAATTTTGACCGTAATGCGATGAGCACGGTTACTTCTAACAAATTCTACTTTCCCGAAAACATTCAGTTCACGCATGAAGATTCGACTAAATTAAGATGCAAAAATAACTTTTTATAGATATAATTTCTCCATTTATAGTTAACTTTGTGACCAATAATTCATTTAATATGATACAAGCAACCAATATTCACAAGAGCTTTGATGAGCTTGAAGTACTGAAAGGTGTCAATTTAAACGTAAAAGCCGGAGAAATTGTTTCTATTGTCGGTCCCAGCGGAGCAGGCAAAACAACTTTACTACAAATTCTCGGGACACTTGATAAGCCCAATAAGGGCATCGTGGAGGTCGACGGGCAGGATGTCGGTAACATGAATGAGCAACAACAGGCTGCATTCAGAAACCGACAAATCGGGTTTATCTTTCAGTTTCATCAGCTATTGCCAGAATTTACGGCACTCGAAAACGTGATGATACCGGCGTTGATTGCCAATCAAAATAACAAAAAAGCAAAATTAAAAGCGGAGGAATTACTGCATTATCTGCAATTAAGCGACCGGCTCGAGCATAAACCGTCAGAATTATCGGGAGGAGAAAAACAGCGGGTCGCGGTTGCCCGTGCCCTGATCAACGATCCCAAAATCATTTTAGCAGATGAACCGTCCGGTAGTTTAGACTCCAAAAACAAGGAAGAACTACATAAATTACTTTTCGACTTGAGGAAAAAGTTCGGACTAACTATTGTGATTGTGACACATGATAAAGAACTGGCAGCCTTGTCGGACAGGATTATAGAAATGAAAGACGGTTTGATTTTGTAGCCCCGCCGAGAATTAACTTATTGCATTTTAAACGCTGATATACAATGTCATATAACAATTTAGATTTTTAAAGAGAACACTTCAGGGGACAGTTAGTATAGTTATATCCATCATCTTATAAAACTCTTAGAAATATGGAAAATGAAGATAGATATTCAATTGCGGCAAAAAAAAAGCTTGTAGATGTTGATAATTTATTAATTGATGGACTTTATAAAAAGTATGATTTTGATTTTTTTAAGGACTATTCTGTATTTACTGAAATCAATCCAAGGATTATTTTTGAAGAAAAACAAAAAATCTTAGACCTAAAAAAACATCGTGAAGCAGAGAAAGAACGAATACGCAAATTACAAGATATCGAATATCAGAGGGAACAAGCAGAAATAGAAAGACAGCGTTTGTTAAAAGAACAACAAGAAGAACAGGAAAGATTAGAAAGAGAGAAAATTAGGTTGGAAAACATTGAAAAATTTAAAAGAAGAAATTTTTGGGATTCTGCAGCAATTTTTCTTTTTATACTACTTCTTATATTTTTTATGTTGTTGATTTCTCCTAAATAATGCATTAATTATAATATTATGAATGACAATAAAGTAATATTAGAAGAGCAAGATTGGAAATTACGTAAGGAGAATTTCTATTCTGCAAGAGATAGTTATAATAAACAAATTGACCTATTAAAACAACAGTATTTTTCAAATGAAATATCAGCATTAGTAATTGAAGAATACTGTAAGTTAATATTGACCTATTCTGCATATCCTTTTGAATTCCCAAAGTTGATAGAACTTATTTATTCACAGACAAACAAAATTCTAGCTGTAAATTATCAACTTCCAATTCCAGAGAACCTCCCAAAAATTAAAGACGTTAAATTTATTGCAAAATATAATGAAATAAGAGAATATTATTTAACAGAAAATCAAATTAATAAAATGTATGATTCTGTAACATACAAGATAGTATTAAGAAGCATACATGAATTATTTTATAATGACAAAATAAATGCAATTGAAGCAATAAATTTCAATGGATGGACAACATCAATTAATAAATCAAATGGTAATGTAGAGACAAATTGTATCGTTTCAATTTATGTAACCAAGGATGTTTTTCAGAAAATAAATTTGCAATACGTAGACCCCAAACAATGTTTTAAAAATTTAAAAGGAGTTGGAAGTACTACCTTATACAACTTATCTGCAATACAACCTATAATGACCTTAAATAAAGATGATAAAAGAATTATTCAGTCTAAAGATATTCAAATAAATGAAGGCACAAATTTAGCATCTATGGATTGGGATGATTTTGAGCATTTAGTACGGGAGTTATTTGAAAAGGAATTTAGTCAGAACGGCGGAGAAGTTAAAGTTACACAAGCGAGTAGAGATGGTGGTGTTGATGCAATTGCTTTTGACCCTGACCCAATTCGTGGGGGAAAAATTGTGATACAAGCAAAGAGATATACAAATACGGTTGGAGTTTCAGCAGTAAGGGATTTATATGGAACATTAATAAATGAAGGAGCCACAAAAGGGATATTGATTACAACTTCCGACTATGGGAAAGATTCATATGATTTTGCAAACGGCAAACCATTAACGTTACTAAATGGTGGTCATTTATTGTATTTATTAGAAAAACATGGTCAAAAAGCACATATAGATATTGTTGCGGCTAAACAGGAGAGAAATTTATAACTTTTTTGAAGTGGCTACAAACACATAAAAACATTACTGATTACATCTGTAATTTGGCTCATTAAATGTCTATATATTCTTAAATAGATTAATATCGGTTGTCATATTTTCACTATGATTAAAAACATTTTTTATTTCTAAAAATCAATAGTATATGATGAGGTTACTTTTGTATTTTTTGTATTAGTGGCTTTCAATGCAAATGGTTCATTGTTTTTAGAAACATATATTTCGATAGTCGGATATGTACTCTCTGCAGTAGCGGAGGCCGTAAATCCTTTTTTTACTGGGCCATACGTTTGAGTCCAATATTTACTTAAATAATCGCTAAAATAAACAATTCCTTTGTCTGTATTTACTGAAAATTTGGTTACGTAATAACGATTTTGACTGCATTTTATAACATACTTAACATAATAATTGTCGATTGTTGCTGGTTTGTCATTATTTGTGGCTGAACCATCATTATTATTTATTGTTGATTCATCTGCACAAGGTTCATTTGTGCTCGGTTCATCATTAGAACAAGATGATAGCGTAATCAAAAAAGTTAACAATAAAAATGAGATTTTTAAATATTTATTCATAATACAATTATTATTAGGTTTCATAATCTTACTTTCCATTTTCTTATATAATCTATTTAACAAACTGAAAAAACAAGGAAACAAAGGTAATTTTGTTGTATAATTATATATTAAGTTACACTATGTTATCAATGTGATAATAAATTAAATCTGGATTCAAAGATAATTATTATTTAAATTGTAACAATTAATCCTTAATAAATCTGCTCAAGTTATTGTTGATTAGATTTTTATTTTTCTCATTTAACTTTTCATACATCGGCAAAGTCAGCCGATTAAGTGGCACAGGATAAACGGTGCAGTATTCCGCCGGAATAGGCTCTATTTCGGTTTCTAATATCCTTTCAATGTTATGAATAAAATCATAGTCGGAATAAAAATCAGTATAGAGCATTGATATTTTTTTTGAGCAGTTCCACACCTGACAATCGAACTCATCTTTGTTCTTGATGATATACTTTGTTATATACTGTCCGATTGCTTTGATGTTTTTGGCGTTTAAACGCCGGATATCGAACGATGATGATGCTTTGTAGTCTTGCGAGCGTGGAAGTATTCCGTTTCGCTCCTGAAGCTTTATCCAGTATTCCCAATACTTTTCAATTTTGAAATACTTGTTTGTTATCAGATGGAAATGTATGTTATCCGGAAATGTGAGATTTTTGGTTTGCCGTTCGGCTACCCATATATACTGAAAATCTTTTAGCTGTTTGTTACAATTATCCAGGAACCTCCCCAGGATTGCAACCGCTTTTCTGTCCTCTACCCGATTAACAAAAGTCAGGGTTAAAAAATTCAGTTTTTCATATGCTTGTGAAAATGCTGTAACTTTCTTTCTGATTTTCTGTTTTGTCCGTTGAGACATAGAACGCAATTTCTTAATTTTCGGTTTTTCGGGTACTTCCTGAATTTCTACCCCGTTTAAATCTTCGATTGTTATAATTGGCTTGTTTTTTACCGGAGGTTTTCTGTTAAGTGATGAACCGGCAAAAATTTCTATTGTTTTTGCGTCTTTGTGGATTTTACTTGATATTGCCACAGATAAACCGTATGTATTTTTTAGCATGATAATTTTGTTTTAGGTGATATATAATTTCGGAATCGTTGCAGTTTAATTAAAACCATTTAAAGGTTATTTATTAAAGGTAAATATTTAAAGGTGTAAACAGACAGATACAACGATTCATTTGTTTTTCTGTTTTGTATTTTATGATTTATGATTGCTTGTTTCTGCATTAAATTGAACTCTTAAAATGAACATGCTTTCCTGAAAACAGGAAAGCAAGCCAAGGTTTAGAGGAAAGCAGGTACAAAATCATTCTTTTTGAATCGTTTTAAGTACTGCCCAGTCCGGCGGTCATAGACGTTGAAGTATAACCACGTCGGATGTTTTTTGTTAAGGAATACAGCAATTCCATTAAGTTTGTGGACATACTCCCACTTCTTAGGCTTTTCACGCTCAAAAAAGGCGATAATTGAATAATCTCTGTCGTGATTAGGCATTTGAACCTCCTTTCTTTGGAAGTCCAAAATTTCGCTCTTTTAATGCGTTTTCGACATCTTGAAGTTTGTAACGCACTTTTCCAACAATCCGGTATGATTTTAATATACCGTCTTTGGTGTAGCGGTGAAGTGTGGGTAACGAGATTTTTAATAATCTTGCTACTTCGGCACGGGTTAGATACTTTTCTTTCGATTCTTGAAAGATTCTTTTTTTGTTCTGATGGCAATCAAAAGAATATACTTTGCCATCGATAAAAGCGTCATAAGAAACGGTATTTTCGGTAATACCACCCATGTACTTAGAGATTATCTCTAAAATGTCGGCTTGCAGTTCTTCACGTGTAAGGCCATTTAAAATAATTGAACTTTGATGCATTTTTGTTTTGGTTTTATGGTTTAACATGCTGCAAAGTTCAATACAGAAAGGGGGTGTAGTAAATAGGGTGTAGTACTACTATTTTTTATTTTGATATTTAATCATTTCTTTTTCAACTTGTTTAGCTTGTGTCTTAAATCCAATTTCTTCAAAAAGCGACATTATTCTTTTAAGATTCGCTTTCTTTTTCGATTTTTCAAGTTCTGAAAAATTTTGACGGGTTGTTTCTTTATCCTTTCCGGTGATGGCTTCAAAAAGTAGTGCCCTTTTTGTGTTGTTTAAATCCTTTCCAATCCCCAAATAATCAA
>JARKQF010000317.1 GCA_029973975.1 Paludibacter sp. | reverse complement strand
GATTTCGGGAATTTATGGATCAGTACCAGCCATGGACTCTCTTGTTTTAACAGGGAAGAGGAGAGTTTCATCAATTTTTTCAGGAATGACGGGATCGAAAATAATCAATTCTACTGGAATGCTTATCATAAAGCCAAAAACAGCACACTATATTTCGGGACTTTAAGCGGATTGATAGCGCTCAACCCGGCACTTATGAAACCTCAACCGGTAAATTACAGGGTGACCTTAACTGATTTTTATCTGGAAAATGAAAAGATCTACCCGGGAAAGATCATTGAAAAAGATATTTCCTGCATAAATAAAATTACTTTGCATGAGAAGTATAAATCCTTTTCAATTGATTTCTCTGCCCTGAACTTTACTACCACGCCCAATTTTGTATACGCATACCGGCTGGCAGGATATGAAGAGAAATGGATTGAATCGGCGCAAAATATGCACTCCGCGAGATATATGAATCTGCCTCCGGGAAATTATACTTTCCAGGTAAAGTATGTACCGAAAAATCAAATCGACCTGGGAGAGATCACCGCATTGCAAATTTATATCAAACCTTATTTTTACAAAACAACATGGTTTGCACTGGTTGTCCTGATTTTGTTTATTTCTGCTTTCCTCCTATGGTACTTCCGCCATATAAGATCTTACGAAGAACAACAGAAAGTACTTGAGCAAATCGTGGATGAACGTACCAAAGAACTGGAAATGCAAAAAGAAACACTGGTGGAGCAGAAGAAAGAATTATCCCAACAAAATCTGATCCTGAGTCAGCAAAATAAAAAGATCACCCAACAAAAAAACCAATTGATAAAAATGTCCCGCAAAGTACACAGAATGCACGTGGACAAACTGGAATTTTTCACCAATATTTCCCATGAATTCCGGACTCCGATCACGTTGATCATAGGGCCTGTCCAACGTGCCATACGATTGAGTTCCGATCCGCATGTGATTGAACAATTGAATTACGTGGAAAGAAATTCCAGATACCTGTTGAATCTTGTGAATCAGTTAATGGATTTTCAAAAAGTGGAATCGAAAAAGATTGAGATAACATTTGCTAAAGATAATTTTCTGCATTCCGTAGAGTCAATACTCTCCTCTTTTGAACCACAGGTACAGGATCGGGATATATCCCTGCTGAGACGGTTTTCACTGTCCGACCCGCTGTTTTTTTTCGACAGTGAATCACTGCATAAAATATTGATAAACCTGTTGTCGAATGCCATCAAATATACACCCAATGGAGGTAACATAACGGTCTATGTAAGGCCGGTCCATGACAGGAAAACGGACGAAGAAAAATTATACATTGCTGTAAAGGATTCAGGAGCAGGTATCCCGGAAGAAGATCTGGGAAAAATTTTCAAGCGCTTTTATCAATCCCGTCATCGCACCATATTTCCGGTATATGGGCAAAGTAGTACAGGGATCGGGTTATATCTGTGCAAACAGCTTATCCAACTCTTAGGGGGATCTATATGGGTTAAAAATAATAAAAAAGCGGGATGTACATTCCGGATCCTTCTCCCGCTATACAGATCAAACCCGCAATCGGGCGGGACAGACCATCAAATGGTCGATAAACGCGGTGATTCCGAAACAGGGCAATCGACAGAAAAACAGAAAAACAAACAGAAAGGGAGATTGACGTTTTTAGTGGTCGAAGACAATCACGATATGAGAAATTACATCTGTTCTATCCTTTCCTCCAGCTATAATACACTCAAAGCCACCCATGGCGTTGAAGCGCTTACAATACTCGACAGCCATCATGTCGATTTTATCATCAGCGATCTGATGATGCCGGAGATGGATGGCATAGAACTGTCGAAAAGGGTGAAAGAGAAGATGTCCACCTCACATATCCCCTTCCTGATGCTTACAGCCAAATCATCTGAAACAGCCCAGCTCGATAGCTACCGTGTGGGTGTGGATTCCTATATTATAAAACCATTCGATGAGGAGATGCTGATAACCCGTATCAGGAATATCCTGAAGGCACGGCAACGCTATCAGCAATTGTTTTCCGAAAAGATGAGTACCGATATTTTAGAGATGGATGAAGATTCGAATGACAAAAAGTTTATGGATCGCGTATTGGAGGTGATGAAGGATAATTACCAGAATCCTGATTTCTCGGCAGGAGATTTTGTAAAAGCAATGGGAATGAGTAAATCTCTTCTCAATAACAAACTGAATGCACTAAGTGGCAGATCATCAGGGGAATTCATAAGGGTTTACAGACTCAATATAGCTTACAGCCAGATCCTCCATAATAAGAAAACAAAGAATAAAAACATTTCAGATATAGCTTATGATGTGGGATTCAACGATCCGAAATATTTTACCCGTTGCTTTTCCAGACATTTCAACATAACTCCAAGTAAATTAATCGATAATGATGAAGATAAACCGTAAAAAAACTGTTATTTCCTGTTTTAAGCTGAATTTCCTCTTTAAATGGTCATTTGTCCACCTTAGGAGGTCACTGGCTTTTTATTTTTGTGATATCTATATACGATCTCACTTAGGATTAAGAATTATGCGATGTAATAATTACTAATCAGATTGACAATATAGGTAATAAAATAATAAGTATTAACTTTACGCTTATTTGTCTGCTATCTGAAAAATGACTATTGCCGTGTTCTGTAAACGAGACCTTTATGACTTATATCTTACATAAAATCAGATGAACATAAACAATAAAAAAGCAGAGACTCATGAAATCAAAAAGAACATTCCAAGTGGCACTACTACTGCTTATCGGTAGTATATCA
>JARKQF010000260.1 GCA_029973975.1 Paludibacter sp. | reverse complement strand
TATCCACCAAATACACAATCGAAACATACGGTATCCCAGTATTCGTGTTCAGCCCGATTTCGCAGGTGCGGCTGTTGCTGTAGCCGACTTTAGCTCCGGCTTGTTTGATTTGTGTCGGGAGTTTGCGGAGGGCGTATTTGTTCAGTTCGGGTACGAAGAATCCTTTGTCGCCGGCAAAACCACAACAACCGACTTCTTCGGGAATGAAGACATTGCGACTGCACAGTTTGGCTATCTTAATCAGCGAGGGCGTCAGTCCCATTTTGATGGTGGAACAGGTCGAATGGATGGTAATCGGCTCATCGGTTTGCTCGAATTCGAGTTTGTCGAGCAGGAATTTGTCGATGAACTCAACCGGCTCATACATATTTAAGCTCTTGATGGTGTGCCGCATGCGCAGCAAACATGGACTCTGGTCGCACAGTACCGGGTATTTGCCGTTTTCGCTGGCTTTCAACAGGGCTTTTTCGAGTTCTCCGGATTTATAATCGGCCACATCGGGCATGCCTTTGCTTTCCCAGATGGTGCCGCAGCAAAGCTTGTTCATCTTTTCGGGGAAGATGACTTCGTAACCGGCTTTGTTCAGGAAGGATAGAATCTTACGGGTCAGCGGAATCTGCTCCGGATCGTTGTGCGAAGCGCCCATCATCTGGTTCAGACAACTGGGGAAATACACTACTTTCAAATCCGACTTAGGCTGAATGAGCGACTTAATTTTGGGTGCAGGTTTGGGCAGCGTGGCTGTCCACAGCGGAATGTTGTTTCCACTGACGTGGTGCAGGGTTTTGCCGAGCTTGTCTACATTGTTGTTCCCGATAATAGTTCTGGCGACATTGGCAGCTCCCAGCGCTGTTTTGAGCGTACCGCCCAGCAGACTGAAGTTGTTGGCTGTCCAGTTGCCGATGCGCTTGTTCCGTGGGTGCAGGTCGTTCTTGCGTTCACGTACCACGTGGATATAATCGCCGACATTAATACCAACGGGACAGGAAGTGGCGCAGAGTCCGTCGCCGGCACAGGTTTCGTCGCCGGCGAAGACATAAGCCGCTTCCAGCTCTCTCAATAAGGCCGGATTTTCGCCTGTCTGTTGCAGGCGGGTCATTTCGCGTTGCACAACAATGCGTTGTCGGGATGACAAGGTGAAGCCCCAACTCAGGCAGTTAACTTCGCAAAAACCGCATTCAATACATTTGTCGATGATAGGATGCGTTTCCGGCAGGGGTTTAATGTGTTGCAAATGACAATTCGGGTCTTCGTTGAAGATAACACCTGGATTTAGGATGCCGTTGGGGTCGAACAATTGCTTTACATCCTTCATGAGTTCAAAAGCAGTATCACCCCACTCGCGGCGCACAAATGGCGCCATGTTGCGACCCGTGCCGTGTTCGGCCTTCAGGGAACCTTCATATTTGTCTACCACCAAATCCACGATTTTGTTCATCATGTTTTCATACTGCGTAATGGCTTCCGGCGTATCGAAGGCTTGATTCAGGATGAAATGATAGTTCCCGTCGAGGGCATGACCGTAGATAACAGCTTCTTCGTAACCATTTTTATCCAGGATATCCCGTAAATCCTCAATGGCATCCGCGAAGACATCAATCGGGAAAGCAATGTCTTCAATCAGGCAGGTAGTGCCGATAGGACGTGTACCTCCCACGGTCGGGAAAATACCCGAACGCATGGTCCAATAAGCGCTGTATTCTTTTTCGTCGGTGGTAAACCGAACGGGATACAAGGTCTTAAATTTGGCTACAATCTCGTTAACTTGTGCGGTTTTCTCAGCCAACTCATGTTCATTATCCGCTTCAATTTTAATCAGCAAAGCAGAACCTTTCTTCGGCAGCGATTTCAGGGGTAGGGCAGGAGAGTCGTCTTCTACGGATTTCAATGCTTTGCGGTCGAAAAACTCCAGCGCAGCCACTGGCGATTGCTTTAGCGCCACCACTAGTTCACTGGCCGTACGGTTGTTTTCGAAGAAAAGCATAGCGTTGGCTTTGTGCTCCAGGTCTTTGGCAGTTTTCATATCCACCTCTGCCAAAAAAGCCAGAGTACCTTCCGAGCCGGTAATGAGGTGCGTGATGATGTCGAACGGATCGTCGAATTCGATGAAAGGCAGGATGTTCAGTCCGGTTACATTCTTAATAGCATACTTTCTACGAATGCGTTCCGAAAGGGTTTTATCAGCTTGTACACGGTCTCGTAATTCAACGATACGTTGGATGAATTCCGGGTGACTTTTTCTGAAATTTGCTTTGCTGACTTCATCACCCGTATCTAAGATAGTCCCGTCTGCCAGAATCAAGCGGGCAGATTGAATCATCCGGTAACTGTTCTCGTGAATACCGCAACTCATCCCCGAAGCATTGTTCTGTACAATGCCTCCGACCATGGCTGATTTGATGGATGCCGGATCGGGCGGAAATTTTCTGCCGAAAGGTTTCAGTATGTTATTCACCCGCTGTCCGATGATGCCCGGTTGGAGGCGAATAGATTCTCCGTTTTCAGCAATGGTGTATTTTTCCCATCCTTTCCCGGCGATGACGAGTACCGAATCGCTGATTGCCTGTCCCGATAAGCTGGTCCCCGCAGCCCTGAAAGTCAGCGGAACATGATACTTTTGGGCATTTTTGACAATGGCTACTATTTCAGCCTCATTTTCGGAATGAATGACTACCTGCGGGATGAGGCGATAAAAACCTGCATCCGTACCCCAGGCCAGACGGCGCATTGCATCTGTGTGGATGCGCGCTGATGGGATGTGTTGTGAAATGTCGTTTAAAAAAGTTTGTAGCATTGTGCGATTTAGATTTTTAAACCATATAAGTCATATAAGGAACATATAAGTTTTAAGATTCAAACTATGAATTGCGTTTTTCAGTTTATGAACTTCAATTTTTCTAAAACTTATTATGTTCCTTATATGACTTATATGGTTATTATTTCTATTTACATATCATCACCACCTTACTAAACATCCCTTTCGACGTTTTTACTTTCAGGAGGTATGTGCCGGCTTCAAATTCACTGACTGATATTTGCTTGTCATTGGCAACTTTCAATAGAACACCATTCAGCGAATAAAGTTGTAACAAAGGTAATGCATTTTCATCGGTTTTTACCCGAATAATATCCGTTGCCGGATTTGGATAAACGCTGATTGCCGGATCCAGTTTGTTTGAAATCAATCCGGAAATAGGTTCTGCATATTGTAACAAATTATCGATATGTATATCAGTCGATTTCGATAGCAGTCCGTTTTTGCGCACCACACGTATTCCGGTTAACTGGAAGTTAGCTGTTTCGTTCAGTTCGGCTTCCACAAACTCCCATCCTTTGAAATCCAGTTCGCAGAGTTTCAGATACACTACCACATTTTCAGCAGTAACCGAACGGAATTGCAATTGTAACTCATTGCCCGACATATCGCCATATACATGCAACCCGAATACCTTGCCGGTTTCTGTAGTAGCAGTCGGCGTGGCTATTTTATATACAGAAGAAGCTACCACATCTTTGAAAGTCGTTCTGATTCGATACGCAGCGCTTCCGAATAGCTTTTGTGTGGTACTCCTTGCAATGGTTGAGAGCGTATCATTTTCACTCTGTGTTAACTCATACGTATACTCTCCTGCTACTTCAAAATCATCGACTATCGTTTTGTCCGTAACAGCCACAGCAGATGCGGTAAAGCGGATATCGATGGGCTCAACCACTTTCACGCCGGTGTTGTCCATAACTTCACCCCCAATTCTCAGGGTGTACTCATTTCCAGCTATCAGTGGTTCTGTCAGTTCGAAATACATGTCACCATAAGGAGCGCCGACTTTGTTGAATACGACTGAACGGGTAATCTTACTCAGCGAAGTTCCGTTACCGTCCAGTACATTGATGTTATTACGGGCGGAGTTGTTGTCCACTGTTCTATCGAAAATAAGCATAAACAATGGTTTGGTTGCATATACACTTTTGCTTCCATCTTTCGGATAGCCCTCAATCAATCCCAGCCGGTTTCTGCTTTGGGTTACAAACTGAAAAACGAAATCTTCTTCCATGCTCAGGTTATCCGGATGTTTGGCTGATTTATCGAGCCGAACCGTGTAAAGTGTTGATTTTTCCAACGGCATGGTTGGAGTAAAACGCAGGCGATACTGACTATCTTCGAATGTAAGTGTTCCTTCTGTAGCAGGAGTAATGGAGAAGGCTGCGCGAGTGCTTGCTTCGTCCATATCCCAATTGAAATTTAAAACGATGTCAGTAGAAGCGATTACACTATCAGTTAATGCTACATTTGGAGTATAGCTTATTACCTGAGGAGGCGTGTTGCGTATTTTATTCAGTTCAAACAATAAATGGTTGATTTCATTTTTTACTACGGTTATTTCTTTCGTTTGTGAATAATAGCCTGTTGCTTCTGCTTTCACAGTGTATGTACCTGGTTGTAAATCTTTAAAAACGTAAACTCCGTTTCTGTTTTTGTCGACAATATAAGTCTGATTTGTTTCCAGAATCGTCAGTTTTGCGCTATCCAGTGGTAACAATACATCCTTACCGTATTTCTTGTAAGGTCCGTCGAGAATCAAATTTCGACTGTCTTTCACATATCCGGCAATATTTCCAGTCGGAATTTCAGCATTCTTAAAATAAGTACAGAAAGCTTTCAGGAAATTCCAGGACTCAAGCCATTTGTATTCCATATTCATCAGACGGTAAGTCTCCGGTATGTAATCGTGCATGGAACCTTCGGAAATGGTTCCGGGAACTGTTAAGCCGCGCATTACACCATAACCATCCGACCAACCCATAAACAAGCGGGCAAAAGTTTTGTCACCGGATACATTATAATTGGCCGTCCAGTAAGTCAACTGGTTTTTATACTGATTTTTAGCAATTTCAGTACTAATGTCTCTGCTTTCATTTGATCTCGGTGTGGGAGTAGGATAGTTGTGCGTGTCTCCGTCTGTTTTACCTGCAAAAAGCTGCAGGACATAGTTTGCCACACCATTGCCTGCATTACTGTGAATTGACAGCATAAAATCAGCCTGAAATTCGTTTGCCATCTGCACGATAGTCGATAAGGGCAAGTCGTCTTGCGTACGGTTCTGTGTGCGTGACATCTGAACCGTTGCCCCATGAGCCTCAAGCATGGTTTTAAGTTGCATGCCTTTATCGAGATTACTTTGCGATTCCCAGAAACCAACATTAGGTCCAACGCTGGGATATAGTGGGGTTGGTATTCCCCTGTCGTCACCGTCCCATCCCCCGTGACCCGGATTGATGTGTATTTTTATTCCGGTCAGATCCTGCGCCGGCATGGAAAATGCTATCAAAACGAAGATGGATAACGTTAATATTTTTGTAATGGTTGTTTTCATTTTATTTTATTTGTTTTTTGTAGAGACAGGGCATGCCCTGTCTCTACGGTTTCAATAATCCATGCATGCCCAAATAATCCATGCATATCCAAATAATCCATGCATGCCTTGTCTTTTTATTTCAGTTCCACAACATAAATCTCTCCCTTCACCGTATTATACGCTACTTTTTTTGCAGCGGAAGCAGCTGTCGGGTACATGGCAATCTGGTTGGGTGTACTCAGTACCTTTTCAACTTTTCCATCGATGCTTTTCATCAGGATTTTCGATTCGGTTACATATTCACCATTGTCTTTATCCTGCATACCAACGACCATATTGTCGTTATACCAAACCGGTGCGTTCAGATATCCCAGCCTCGCAATGATTTTCCCGTTCAGATCACTCACAAAAGTTCCTGTACCGGCTGCCGTGAATAGAATCATCTTTCCGTTGGGAGACAGAGAAGCCCAGATGTAACCGTTGGCATCACCAACCGGGTTCAGTCTTTGAATCTTGTTGTCGCGGTAGATATTCAGGTTGTTGCCATCACTCCACACATAATCGGTTACCGGAGTTTTCGTCTTGCCAAATGTAGCTTTAAGCAATCTGGCATCAGCATAAACCAGAATGCCATTCTCAAATGCCTGTGGCTGTTTGATAACGCGGCGGGGTTCCAACATAGTTGTTTTTTTATTGTTATTAAACTCATAGCTTTTAATGCCTTCTTTACGCAGTCTGTTTTCATACAGGATGTTTTTGAAGAAAACTTTGTCACTGCTTTTACTGAATACCGGCTGAAAACCGGCACCCGGATCTTCTGATACCTTTACAACCGCATTGTTGGAGAAGTTATAAACATCCAGGCCTGTGTAAGATTCGGTTGTGAAAGCCAGCATACTTCCGGTTGTGTTGAACTGGGGATGAAAACCCTGCTGATCCATGAGACGATACGATTTCTCTACTGTAATTGTTTGAGCCGACAAGGTTGCGATGCTCAACAGTACGATTCCGATACTTAATAGTTTTTTCATAACATGATTATTTAATTGTTTAATTTTTGTCACATTAGTTACCTGAGTAACATAATTCTTAATTTATTAATCCATTTAAGTTTGTGAATGTATAGTTTCTTTTTTTCAGTTCTTTTATCAGTTTATCGAGATGGGGATAAAACTTGTCTTTTCGTTGGGCTGATGTTCCTATGTGGAACAACAGGATATTACCATTCAGATTTTCCTTCTTTTCTTTTGCCAGGATACGTTTATAAATATCTTTTGATGAAAGATAGTTCTTCATGTCGGGAATGGTGTAATCGGCATTGGAATAAGTGCCGGGTGTAAAATTAACGATCTGAATGCCGGCCTCTTTGCACCAGGAACTGATGCTGTCGTTGTACCATTCGAAAGGAGGCAGATAGCAGGGCGCATCCGCAGGCATAATGCCGAATTTACTCATTTCCGCATAATTCGCTTTCAAATCCTGCAATAGGGTAGCTTTGTCAACCAACAGAGAGTCGCGTTTCTCCCAGGCACAGTAAAGCAGATGCTGATCGGAATGGGCGCCAAGGTAATGTCCTTTTTCTTTCAATTGTTGAATCAAGGACTTATGATCCGGATTCCGATAAAAATCGCCTGTAAAGAAAAACGAGGCGGATATCCTCTGTTTCGTCAGAGTTGAAAGAATGGTTTCATACCCATCAGCATATTCATGTCCGGAAAAAATCAGCGAAATGTTCTTCTTTTCAGGATTGGTACGGATGATTCCTCCCTGTACGTAAGTATGTTTATCAGGACTACTTGCACCTTCTTTCTGTCTGGCTGATAGAATGTAAGTCAGCGAGGCTGTACCGTCCATCGTCGGTTCATTGGTTGAATAATCGGCATAATCGTCGTGGTAAACAGCCCAGTCGGTTTGAAACGATGCATATACATCTTCTTTCGTCAGGTGCACTCCGAGCAAACGATTAAAAATGCTACCGTAAACCGGACCATCGACCAATCCTCCCCAGGTTTGGATCCGATGGTTATGCCACAGCGCCGAGTGAGGATCCGCCGGATAATCTCCTTTAGCCGGTAGGCCGACAATCATGCTTGTCCCCCATGGATTACAGCCAAACAGCCAGTCGACAAGGGCGCTTTCCATTTCGAGGTAACGATTATCACCGGTGGTTTCACGGTATAACCGGCATTGGGTAGCCATGGCTACCACAAGGTTGTTGGAGCACCAGATAAAAGGTACGCCGACCAGGAAAGGATTGCTTTGGGCACGTCTGTACATACTTTCCAGACCAAGCAGCATATTTCCGGTAAACTCCTTTTTAATTTGGGGATGCCCGACTGTGCTTAACAAGTAGTGGCCAGCATTCACGAAAGGATACCATTGGTAATGGCGGGCTGTATCTGAGCACATCCAGGGTGTAACCGGTTCCATGCGTCCGTAGCGTGCCGCTTCCTGCAAATAGCGGTTGTTATTTGTTGTATGATATAGCACTGAAGCTGCGAGTTGCATGTCGTCAGTCCAATTGTCCTCTTCATAAAAATAGGGTGACTTGCCCGGGGCTGTCTGACATACCCCCGGATTGGCAACGCCATAAGCAAAAACATCTTCGGCCTTTTGCTGTAATGTGGTAACATATTCGGGGTAATATGGTTTCAGCAAATCACTTCCCATAGCGAAAGCAGCCGCATATTTTCCGGCTATGGAGGCTATGCCTGTCGAACGGTTTTTATTCAGAAATAGACCCTGCGGCTTGCCTGTCGCACGATAAACGGGGCGGCCAGTGCCGGGTCCCCAGCCATAATCCACTTTGTCTTCAGCTGGCAACCTGAACGAAGCATGGTCGCGATCGTCGGCAATCTGATGATACAAGATTTCTTTTTCTGGATACATTTTCAGCAGCCAGTCGAGTCCCCATTTGGCTTCATCGAGTATGTCAGGAACTCCGTTTGCACCGGCTTTACCGTCTGCCTCAAACTGATCGTCGAAGGCATTCGGATTTTGCTGATATGCAAAAAGCATTTGAAAAACAGCATTGGAAGAAGTTGTTCCATATTGCAGGTAATCGGAAGCGTCATGCCAGCCACCCCGCACATCCACAAATTTGTGTTTTTGCGGGTCGTCTCCATACACTTCGTAACCATCGTGCTGGTGACAGGTCATGTCGAGCGAAGGATTGTATCCGCACCGTTGCTGACGCATGTAATTGAGCGCATAGTCGGCAGTGCCGTCGTACACATTTCTATTGATAATAACCGGAGGTGAAATGGCATTGCCAGCTTTCAGATAATATACGCCGGGTTTGTCGTATGCTGAAAAATCGAGTACATAAGTGGAGCAAAAAGTATGAAATTTACCTTTTGCTGCCGGGTTTTCGCTTTGAAAAACAATTTCGTCCGTCAGGGCGTGGTGCAATGCAAAAAAACTGACATCGGCAGGTTCTTTAGCCAGAAATACCGCGCGTTTTACCGATTGGGGCAGATAGCCCAGTTGGTTAATGCGTATCCATGCTTCTGCACTGAATAGTTTCACCGATAGACAGAGCAAAACGATAATCAGCAAATATGTTTTTTTTATCACCATTAATTAAGCATGATTTACGGGATCTACATGTTAATGATGTAAATCCTGTCTGTGTTAATTCTTAATAATTTTGAATGTACTCTTTTTTTGATTTTGCTTTATTGTCAACAAATAATAACCTGGTTTCAACTTTTGAACCGGGATAGCAATTGTATTTCCGGTCATTATCTCTGTTTGTAGCGTTCTGACTTTCTGACCGGATAAATTAAATAAGTCAATATCGAATTTACCTGTTTGGTTTTCAGTCTTGATAAGAATTTCTTCCTGCACAGGATTCGGATAGATGTTGAAACCTGATTGGTCCGATGGTATGTGGATTCCCGAAAACTCTCTTCCGTTATAAGCCAGGTTAATTTCTTTGAATCCAAGCTGATAGGCCTGATTTTCCGTCATGGCCTGCAGGTAGAAGTTGAAATTGTCGAGCCAGACGGGAAATACTGCTATGTCGTTAGTGTCAAAAAAATCGCTGATGGCATATTTGATCTCGGTATCGCCACCACCACTGACAAAATCCTTGAATTCTTTCGAAACAGCTTGCTTGCTGTTGTTGGCACGCAGACTGATAAGCATTCTGTCGATGAGTATATCGCCGGTTTTGATCATGATGCTGATACTGTCGGGTAAAGCGTACAGAGGTTTCTGGTTCGTCAGTTTAATAAAAGGCGCACGCCCTGATTTGTATGTGAAATCGACGGCCAGTCCGCTACTCCAGTCCAGCGGTATACCGGATGAAGAAAGTGTTGCCGAAAGTTGTGAAGATGCGGCTAATTTCCAAGGACTACCGGCCTGACTGAAATCATCGTATTTCATTTTTACCTGTTCGGGTATTTCAACGTATACAGTCAGACTATCTTTTATATTCCCGATGGCGCCGTAAATTTTTGTTTTACCGTTTTTCAATCCTTTCAGAATGCCATTATCGATTTTACAAATAGATTCATCCGCGATGCTCCAGTTTAACAGGGCAGGAGGGATGGTCAGGCTTCCGCTTGTGGAAATACTGAAAACTTCAATAGGGTAGGACCGTTGTTCATCGATGAGTATTGAATCCAGACGGAATAAGATATCTCCGGAAATGATTCGGATGGTTTTGGAGATGGATATCTGGTTGTAGCTTACGGTTAAAGTACCGCTTGTAGCGTTACCATTGGCAATGAAAGCGCCATCAGGCGTGATTTGTCCCAGCCCTTCAGAACAACTCAAAGTGTAATCTTCGATGTTTTTGTCGATTAACACACCATATTGATTGTAACCCAGTATAACCGGCTTATAGCTTGCCAGTGCAGGCATTTCAGTTCTCAGATCTTCGAAAGCGATTTGTGTGATGTTCTTGTCTTCGGGCGCATTGTGATACACGAACCAGCCATTGGCGACAGGGCGTTCTTTGCCATCTGATGGCTTATTTACAATCATTCCCTCCAACATCATTTGCGCGGAGCCACCACCATCCATAGAAGTGACGTCGGAAGCGCCGAAAGCTTTCAAAATACCGCACATGGTTTCGGTATTTGCACCGTTGGAACCACTTCCTTTGTCGATAACAATCAGGTACAATACTTTGCCATCCTGCGAAGCCCCGACTCCCGTGCGTGGATAAAGTTGTGAGTTGTATGCCTCATTGGTATTCCGGTTGGTCAGCGTACCATTTTTCATCACCAGCGCATTGCCGGTAATCATTTCTTTTACCTGTGGGGTTTGATTGTCAGTCAGTGTTTTGATAGACATGTTGACCAAAACCGTATCGCCCGGATTTAACGTGGAAAGAAAGGTTTGAGCCGTACCGCTGCCGGATAAAACCGATTCCCCTTTTTCGAGTAAATTACCTCCCTTATTGGCAATGATTCTCGTTACCACGCAGGTGACATCCCCATTGGTTTTCCATTGTTCGTTGTCAGCAGGTTTGATAAAGATCTCAATGCCGTTGTTGTCTGTTCGCGTGGTTTTACCATCGCCCAGATAATTATTGAATAGAACAAGCTGGTTGTCACCCCGCATCCGGTTGATTTGAGAAATGGTATATCCGCCTTTGCCCGGGATATTTACTTTGCCTGTAAAAGCAATGTCGTCGACCCAGACTTTCTTATTGGCATCAATCATGGCAAAACCAATGCTGCCATGTCCCCGGTTCCAGCTGTTGGGGTCTGTTATCATTTCACCTCCGAGCATGCTTCCGCTGTGTGGAACGCCCAGTAGTTCGGTTGGTTGCCCTTGTCCGGATACAATCCAGAAGTTCCCGTTTACCCCCGCGATGGTCGAATGAGTCGTGCTGCTCAAACGGTTATAGGCCGTAGTCATGGCTTCCGTTTTGCCTACCTGATTGCCGGCTTGAAATGTTTCAATAAAATTATGGGGATTGTTGAGATCAACCTGCAGGATATAGGCTGATAAAGGATAATCCGGTAACTGAAAGCGGGTGTAGAAAACACCCGGACCAACCTGACGATGTTCCAGTGTATCTATTTTTTTCTCAACACCGTTGATGTTGATGGCTGATGTGCTTACAAAAACAGACTGAAACAACATCAGCCCAATGAAGAGGGTTGTTTTTTTCACGATTGCAGGAATTAAAGTATAAAAAACGAGACAGAAACATCCGGTTTGTATACCGGACATTTCTGTCATTCAACAATTATTCAATGGAAAACTTTGCAACACTAAACCGTTCATTTTCATGTACTTTAAGCAGGTATAGCCCGGGTGTCAGGTTTTTCAGAGGAATGGTTACCGCACCGCCCTGATAAACACCGTGATGATTGCTCAGCAACAGTTGTCCGGACAGACTATAAACTTCAGTTTTTAATACCTGCGACTTTTGTTCTTTCAGTTGTAAATTTAATATCTGATTGTTGACCGGATTTGGGAAAATGCTGAATTTGTCAGTTTTTACAGGGTTCAAACCGCTAATCACAAAATCTTTATATACCAACAATATATTTTTGATTGCAAGCGTATAAGCCTTCGATTCGACCTGATTCGAGGCATCCAGATAAAAGTTCGCATTATCGAACCATACGGGATAAATAGCCCTGTCGGTAGTGTTAAAGATCTTGTTTAACGGAATATCCAGATTGAAATCCTTATTTTTTTCGAAACTGTTGATCTCGTATGAGATGGTTTTTGTATCGTTATTTGTTCTGAGATAAAAAAGAACTCTGGAAATGGCCATGTCACCTATATTCATGACAAATCTGATGGTATCGGGCAAACCGAAGAATGGACGTTGATTAGTCAGTTTGATGAAAGGAGAGCGTCCTGCGGCATGCACAAAATTAACAGCAGCGCCGTGATTCCAGCCGGTAGGTAAATTGGCTTGATTCAACTGGGCATTCAAAAAAGAAGAAGCATTCAGTGTCCAGTCGTTAATTTTCATACTGTCCCCGATGATACTTTGATCAGAAGGAATTTCTACAACAATCAATATTGAATCATTTACATCGTCTATTTGTCCGGTTACAATAGTTTTACCGTTTTTCAGGGCTTTCACCAAACCATTTTCAATGCGACAAATTTCAGGATTTGTAACGGTCCAGTTTAACGCAGCAGGTGAGATTAAAGCATCTCCCCCAGAAGTGGATGCGACAACTTCAATCGGATAATCGCTCCGGTTGTCGGTTATGACTGAATCCAAGCGGATTTTCAGGTTAGATACAGGTAGGAAACTGACCGGGATGTTGACCGTAACATTGTTGTTGTAAGTTGCCGTAATATTTCCCGGGGTATTTCCAGTAGCAATAAACTTGTTTCCTTCAATTCTACCCAAGCTGGTAGGACAGGACAGTGTTACTCCCTGCACATCTGAGTTTAATAAAACGCCATATTGGTTATATCCGTAGAACTTCGGTATGTGTTCACCATATCGTGGAAGTAAAACAGAGGCTTGATATGGTTTTAAAATAGCAATCTGATTGTCGGTTGGGGCAGTTGATACGACATAAACGCTGTTGGCTACAGAGCGTTCAGTCCCATCGCTGGTAGTATTGACTGCTTTTCCGTATTCAGCTACGTACATGGTGCTGGAACCTCCCCCATCCATATTAAAAGCCGTATAGGCACCGGCACTTTTCATCAATATCGCTAATTGTTTGGTGGTTGCTCCTATGGATAATCCTCTGCCATCAACCACACAGAAAATGATAGTATCTTTTGTCTGACTAAAGCCAAGTCCTGTTCTTGGATGGAGTTCGTTCCATACACTTGTCTGTTCAACCACGCCATTTAGTAACATGGTTTTATAATTGTCACCTCCCGTCATTTGCAGGAAGTTCGATGTGCTGTTTGAATTGACTGATAAATTAAGCCGGATGTCAATTTCGTCGTTAAGAGATAACAAATCAAGACTGGCAGCGGCAGTACCATGGCCAGAAAGGATAGCTTTCCCTTTTGGAATTGCCATGTTGCCCACTCCTTTTTCAACCTTCAATACTTTTGCTTTGAGTGTTTTATTGCTTCCCCAGGTGTAACCATCAAGCAGCTCAATCAGCACTTCAGTTCCATAGGCATTGGTACGGGTGTATTTCCCATTGTGTCGGTTGTACAATACCAGTTTGTTTTCCTCGCGTAGGTGATTCACAGAATTGATTTGCCAGGTTTCTGTGCCAAATTTAATATTTCCGTCATAAGACATGATACCTATGTCCGGAATTTTCTGTTCATCGACTGTGAATACATTGCGACTTCCGGGAATTCTGGCAATTTCACCATCAGCCATGTTTCCACTCACCGGATAGCCGACATAACCTGATGTAACGTAAAAGTCACCATTCGTTCCTGCAAAATAAAAGTTTTTTTCCGTTGAAATTCTTTTTGCCAACACAGAAGTTGGTTCACCGCCATAAATAGAGTCCCGTCCCAATGCGGTCCGGATTTCAACATGAGGGTTTTTAAGATCTGTTTTCAGGAAATATACATCCAATCGTTTAGCTGGCGCTGTGAGACGTAATGAAACATATTGTGTGCCTGGACCGACCATGTGATTTTCAAGCGTATCAACGGTATAGTTTACTCCATCAACAGATAAGGTCTGAGCCTTGACAAACAGGACTGTAATCAGAAGCAGTGTCAGTGAATAAAGTTTATTCATAATGAACATAATAAGACCCGTATCTTTTCACCCGGAAGGGTAGGAATCGGGTTGGTTAAGACAAAATTAATTTTATATTCGGAATCCTCTTCTTAAAAGGGAGTAGATAAAAAAAGGTGGTGGAAATGCCACCACCTTTTTATTTGAGACAAAGATTTGTTGTTATTTTACAATCACTTTGTGAACCACTGTTTCACCTTCCTGGGTTGTTGCTTTTACAAGGTAAATACCTTTGTTAGCTACATTTACAGCATTTACGTTTTTAGCTTTTACTTCCAATTGACCTGCAATTGAATACACAGTTACATTGGCAACTTGTTTGTCGAAATTCAATGTTTTTTCATTTACATTGATCTTAACAATGCTGTTGTCGTTCACATTTTTAACATCGCTACCTTCATTGATTTTGAATTCATAAACACCATAACCGTTTTCACCGGTATAGAGATAAATAGTAGCAACCTTGTTTACTTCGTCCACTTCTACAGAAGGAACTGCTGTACGATAAGCATTGGATGCAGCACCCATACCATTGGCAGGAAGTATCCATAAAGATTGAATGTCTTTGAATTCTTTATTGGCATTGGCCCATTTGAATAAACGGAAAGAAGATGCAGGAGATCCTGCTGTATTCATATATGCCATTAAGAAGAAATGCTCACCTCCCATTTCAAACTCAATTAAACCGTTGTGACCTTGTTTGCTGCTTATACTTACCGACCAGTCTTCAACTTCCTTCGGAACATTATAGAAGCCATCCACAATTTCACCCGACATGTCAATTAATGTTGGCAGTGTAGCATTTCCATCCAGATAGAAATAATTTTCATCCATCGGGAATATTTGCGGAGCAGTACCCGGATTAGTTAAACCTTTAAGGAAAGTACCATCAATGCTATTGTCGATCAGAATAGCTTCGGCAGGTCCGGCAACACCATTCGTGATATCCCATTTATATGCTTCCAGTGCGGATGCGTTGGCAGCCATGATGATAGCATTTGAGTTTATATCACCTGTCACACCAAATGCGTCGAAACGTACAGTTGCATTTGCAAAATCAACGTTGTCTTTCAGAATTTCATCCACGATTAAGGTACCGTTACCGGTAGCTAAATCAATTTTCCAAACTTGGAATGGTTGAGCAATAGAAGTGGTTAAGTTACTTATCAGGATATTACCTGCATTATCTTGTTTGATGTCGTTATATTGAAGTGTTCCGGCAAGATAAATACTGTCATTACCATCTTTGTCTTTTCCAACATGTTGGAAAAGGTTAGATGCCAATGTAATCGGAGCCAATTTATTCCCGGTTTCGCCATCAACAACGGTAATTTGTTTGTGTTCCCTGTCGATAAAATACATTTTTCCGTCTTTTGCTGTCATACCACGAACAAAACCATTTGTTCCAATAGGATTGGCAGATAAGTTGTCAAGTACGTTAGAAACCAACCATTTGCTGGTAAGGGTGTATTTGCCTTCTTGTAGAGCAGCATAGGTTTGTCCATCAGGTCTTGGTACCGGTGATGCTGTAACTTTACTCGCTTCAGCGATAATCTTAAGTTCTGTGTCGAACGTTACAATAGCTTTGACATTCACTTTAGTATTGACAGGCAACGATGTCTGGTTTAAATCAGCGATTAGGGTGATAGTGTTTTCAGCATCATCAGCCAACACAACTGAACCAGTTCCGTAAGATACAATTTTTAATCCTTCAAGATTAATATATTCAAACATATAAGTGCCCGGATCACCTTTTAACGTTGTTAAGGCAATTGTTTGATGTGCGGGAACTGTAGCAGCTTCTTTAGAACTTAATGTAGCATTTGTAATTTTCTTGTAAGTTCCCAAGTCAGTTACAGTACCCAGAATGTTGATTTTATCACCAGCAACAACAGTTTGTGCTTCAGTAAATTCAACCAATAATCCTGCAGATGCATCCTGAATATATACAGTTGTACCATTAACATAAGTTATCGTTCCCCCTGCTTTTGTTGAGGTCCCATTTGTCATTGATTTAATTTCCAGACATGTAGGAATGTATTCAATCCATTTAGCATAAAGTGTTTTGTCTCCCTCTGCACCAACAGCTATTGATGTTACTTTGTTGCCAGTAAATGATTCATTGTCATACCATCCGTCGAATGTAAACCCTACTTTATAAGGGCTTGGTAGAATTATTTCAGTCAAGCCATCATAGGTTGCAGGGCCAGCAAAAGCGTGTTCCCATGTTGGTATAAATGATTCAGGGAGTCCGGCTGTTGTAAAGTCGGGACATTCATTCCATGCTCCTTTGGCAAATTGACTATTTGTGAAAAAACCATCTATGGCTCCTCTCCAGTAGGTGTTATTACCACTTTGTAAACTGGTGAGCGATGCATGTTTTGTGTCAGTTGCAACTTTGATTACATAGTTTTTTAACCATGTCCATTTCGGGCCAACAGTCTCATGTGCAAAAACTTCGTACATGACATTGAAAGTAGCCGCTTGAATCTGACCAGCAGTTGTTGCTGCTCCCCAGTTAGTAGCTTTTCCACTGACAGTGTTGTAGTCAGCAGAAAATGAAACTAACATGTCAGTTTTATTCTTCCAGCCATAATCATTTGTTACACCACCATTCAGCACATAGGTGATGTTTCCGCCTGCTGCGAATGACAGCAATGTCAAGCTGCAGGCTAAAGTTAATAAAGTAAGCTTTTTCATAAACATAAATTTTTGAGTTGATAATTGAAAATTGAATATGTTTGAATTCATATTGTTTTAAATTGATTTAAAGTCTCATTTTAAGTGTTTTTTCTGTATTCCCTGATTTTATTCTTATCAGATATAAGCCTTTTTCATATCCTGAATAATTCGGGCTCAGTGTGTTTTTTCCTGCCGTCAGACTGAATATCTGTTTATTAATCAATAATCCTGATAGTGAGTATAGCTCCAGGGTAGCATTTGTGCTTGCTGCATTTTCAATCACGATATGGCTGTTACCGGTTATATCATAATAAAGGTAACAGAAATCAGAACTGCCGGGATTGTGTACGGCTGATGTGTTTTTCAGGTTGACTGTAATGTATGCCGATGGTTCTGTGAGTCCATCACTGTTTTTAGCTCTGACACGGAGATAATAGATGCCGTCGGATAAGTTGTCGTAAACAACGTTATATACGAAAGGATCAACTGATTTGAGCGTAGTGCCGCGTGTAGGAAAAGAAGAACTTTGCGACATTTCTGCACGGAAACCTTTGGAATCCTGTTGCTGCCAGGTGATTTCTATTTCTGTGCCGTAAACAGTTGAACCATCAGCAGGCGAAGTTAGTACAGGCACTGGGATCGGTACTTCTTCGGTAACGAAATAAATACGTTCTGAGATGGCTTGTATTTCACCTTTAACCGCTTTTACCCTGGCATAATAGGTCGTTGAAGTTGCCAATAAACCTGCCGGAAGTTTGGCTGTTGTAGTCTGCACGTTCGCAGTGTATGTCAGGGTCGAGAAATCGGATTTGTTTGAGATTTCAAGGGTGTAAGTAGCTCCCTGTCCGATGTCAGTCCAACTGAATTCCGGTTCCATGGGAACATGCTCAGTTCCATCGGCCGGTGACGTGATTTTGAATTTTGTTCCTTCAAAACTACGAACCTCAGATATACTGAGTGGAGCATTGGGTTTGATTGCTTTTACCCGCCAATAGTAAGTCTTATTTTCTTTGATGTTGGTTTGCAGTCCGGAATAGAATGCGGGACTTGTTACTTCTCTGGATACAACCGGTTTTGTAAATGCAGCATCTTCTGCTAATTCCCAAACATAATAGGCGGCACCAGCAACCGGCAGCCAGGTGAAGTAGGCTGGTAACACAACATTTGCAGCGCTTTGGGCTGGGTAAGTCAGTTGAGCTGCAGGTGCTGTTGTTGATATATCACCGAGTATGCGAGGTGAAAATTCATTGCCGAAACGGTCGTAAACAGCTACAGCAATGATGTGTGTAGCTGAATTTACGGTAGTAGGTAATTTGAAACTCTTCGTGTAAGAGATTCCCGCCAGGTATTTCGGACTGGTGAAAACATCCGCATCGTTAATATTCGCTCTTGGAATAGCGTAAATACTGTAACGTACTAAATCATCAGCATAGCTCCAACTCAGGTTTTGTCCGGCAAGGAACAAACTTTCCACTAATCCGTGTACAGGCGCAGTTTTCCATCCGTATGCAGCCCGTAAAGCCTGAGATTGATAAGGACCAGACTTAAATGCTGTAAAGGTAGCTGAAGGGATATTGTTGGTGCGGAAATACACACTACCAGTCGTACCATTTAAATCGGCATTCCGATTGATGTTGATTTCATTAATCAGTTCACTAGAGGAGAAAGGACTCGAATTGCTTGAATAATAGTGTCTTCCGAAGAAATTTGAAATTTTTGCCCACCATGGACTGAGTTTCGAATAATCATTAGTAGATCCGGTTGTCCAGTAAAGTTGCGGTGAAATATAATCAATTGAACCGTCCTTTAACCAGGCCAGCGGATCACTGTAAATGCTGTTGTATTGCCAGTCGCTGCCGACAGGTGCTTTTTCCACACCGTATTTGTTGGCTACGTTGATATCTGAGGCTGCTACACCGGCCGGACTGATACCAAAAGTTACATAAGGCTTGATACTGTTGATGCGTGTCTGTACGTCCCGAACCATCTGGTTTACATTCTCGCGTCGCCAGTCACCCCGTGATAAATTGTTTGGATTGTAAAGCTGATATTGGTCCTGATCCATGGCATCAGTGGTACCGCTTGCGTAGAAATAGTCATCGAAAACGATACCGTCCACATCATATTTGTTAATGATGTCGGCCACTACATCGCAAATGCGTTGCCGTACCTGCGGTATACCCGGGTTCAATATCTTGGTATAACCACCATAATCCATCAGCCATTCAGGATGTGTGTTGGCGTAATCTTCAGGAAGATTACCGTGAGATTCTGAAGATGAAGAATAACGATAAGGGTTTAGCCACGCATGAACTTCGATGCCCCTCGCATGAGCTTCTTCAATGATGTAAGCCAGTGGGTCCCAACCCGGATCGGCGCCACGAACAGCAGACAGATACTGACTCCAGGGTTCGTATTGAGAATTGTAAAATGCATCCGACATGGGTCTGACCTGAAAAAATACGGTGTTAAAATTCGCAGCCTGTAGTTTATCAAGTACAGATATTAAACCTGATTTCTGGACATTACGAGCCGTTTCCCGGGATGATTCATTTGTTCCGGTTGCAGCAGGCACTGTGGTTGATGGCCAGTCGAGTCTCCAGGCAGTTGAAAGCCACACCGAACGAACTTCACGTTTAGGATTCTGGGCAACAAGATACAGACCTGTGAATAATAGCAGAAATGCAAAAGAAATCAGACGTTTCATCAAGATTACAATGTATTTTATTTGTATTTATATTTAAAACAATTTTGACTTGGTGTTGTTTACAGCCACACCATAAATTTCAACCCCTTCTATTACATGTTCGATTTTGTTGGTTGCTTTGTTATAGCGCATCAGACCCGATTTTACTTCGCTGGGATTGGCAGAACGTAAACCAAAGTAAACATCTCCGGTGGCTTCATCTATTGCCAATTGAGAAATACCAATAAACTCACCAGTTGACCCTTCACCCTTACCTGTTTCAGTGATCGGTGTAACACTCTTATTGTTTGTTGTTGTCAACTTGTATTGTGTCAAATTACTTTTGGTACCACCAATGTCGTTGAATTGAGTCAGTGTACAACGATATAACCCTTCGTATCCGGTATCATAAACCGTAAAGTAAATAAATTGGTTTTTGCTGTCCCATACTAAAGATTTTGGATTCATCCCCGATAAAGCAACACCTGCAGAAGGGGCTGGGTGTCCGCCTGTAATTGCTGCTGGTAGAATGTCACCGTCTGTGAAACGGAAAATTCCTGTTCCATTATAGGTTTTACACCAGTACCAGGTGCCGTTTATTTTAGTAAAACAAGCATTCATCGAACCGTAACTCCAGCCGTTATTGTAGTATCCCAGTGTGGCATTTTGTACGTACCAGGGGAATTCTGTAGTAGAAAAAACTTTGTTGCGTTCATTAAGACCAATTTTACTTATTCCGGTATTTCTATTTGAAAAATACAAATTAGAACCTTCAATATATCCATAAAAAGGATCGTTGAATGCTGCTCCGCCTACGTTAGATAACATAGTCTCAACCTTCGATCCGTCCTTCGACATTACAGTGATCCGTCCGTCTCCCAAAATACCTGCAGCATCATCAACATAGGTAAATTGCTGACCGCAATCAAGTATGTATAATGAAGGTTCACTATAAACGATGTTTAACGGATGTTTCCCGGATGAAATCCCCATGTCGAAGGGATAGATATTCATGCCCACCGGTTTGTTGCTGACCAGTTTGAGCGCCATAATGTTACCCCCTTTTACGGCGTAATATAAAGTTGGCATATCTTGATTGTAAGCGACCTGTACGTTTACACGGCCTTCTTCAAGTTGTCGTCCGGCAAGTTTTACCTGTAAACGTACGGTTTGAGAGCCCACATGACTGAATTTTACTTTACCTGGATCGCGTGAAGTTGATGTGCTGACCGGATTACCGTTTTCATCTGTAGTCCCTTGTGGAAAAACCCAAAGATATTCTTCTGTAAGATTTTCCGGATTTGGTAATTCTACCGAAATGCTGACCGGAGTTGACAGTACTTCGCATATGCCTCCATCAATGGAATCAATGGACATAATGGGAACAATGTCTTTAATCAGGATAGGTTGTCTGTTGAATTTTAACCCCGCAACAGTCAGTTTAACCTGATATGTCCCATCCGTTGCGAACTTATGTGTTACAACCTCACCGGTAACAGGTTCGCTGCCGTCTCCGAAATCCCATACACATTCGCCTTTCAGCGCAGACAGGCTTTTGAATTGTATGGTTGCGCCGACATAATAGTCCAGCTGATAAACATCATCAATTACTTCGTATGTAAATGCCACCGCTGCTGACGGTAATTCTTCAATTTCCGGATCATTGTCAATACATCCGAAAGTCATGATTCCTAAAAAACTTATAAAAAGATATTGTTTTATGCGGGATATTGTTTTCATGTGCTCCAGTGTTAATATATTCATACTGAAAGGTTGCTTGTTATATACTGCTGAATAAAATTATAAATAATTAAATCGAAAATCAATTGATGTCTATCCTTTTTGATACAGTTGTTCCGTAAATGTTGTTTTTGTCATAGACACGTAACCGGGCTTCCAGAAAATAATTCCTTTTAAACTCAACGTTATATCCGGAAGCTCCTGAAACTAACTGTTTAAATGATATTTGATCATAGAGGTCTCTGATTGCATCGGGAACAGGGGTGTTTCCGTTTGTATCTTTTGGAAAATGATACACATAGCCATTAGAGTTAATATCAAAAGTAGAGTCGGTATACTGTGTAAAATTGTCCATCAAACTTAATCCCAATATCATGTTTTTGAAATCGGCAAATTTCAGGAGATTATACAAACTGTCTTTAAAATGTTGCATGAAATCCGGTCCGAAATAAGTAATCATTCTGGTTGAGTCGAATACATCCGGTTTTACCCAGGAAAATGGTTTTAAAGTGCCACTCACCGGAAAATCAGCAGAGAATGAGTATGCATGTAAAGAGTCAGACCAAACCGCAAGAGCATGAGGGTATTCTTTTATTTTCTGAGCAATACGCTTTTCTTCCGATTTAATGGAATTATATGAATAGGTAAAAGTGGTTACCCATGTACAGGAAACACTCTTTTCCTGAATCTCAGTGAGGTTATACCATACTTCAGAATGATCAATTTCGGCAACTGTTGAGTAATATTGCACTACAAATGGAACATTGCTTCCGGCACTTGCTGTAGAACTACCCACTTCCCAGTATGCCTGTGGACCAACATTTCCTGTGATTGTGTTTTCATCAAAGAAATCATTTTTTTCGCAAGAAAAGAGTGTTATAAACATCAAACTGTATAAGAGACTCTTCCAAGCTTTCCTTAAAATGACGCTTTTGTACAGAGGATATTGAGGTTTCATATTCATTGTGTTTTGTATCTGTATTAATGATTTTGTTATTGTTTTGTTTGTGTTTCTACTTCCACTCTGTCGGGTCACTGGCAGTTGCTTTCCCGCTTTTGTTGTATGCCCAGATCATCCTTTTTTTCAACCACTCGTGGTTTTTATAAGCTCCCAGGCGCTCCAGTTCTTTGCGGTTGTATTTGTCTTCGGTTTCCGGATCGTAATTCAACCGGTTAATCCATGCGTTTGGTGAAAGTTCAGCATTCGTTCCAAAGGCATCATCCTGCATCCAGTAGGGTTCGTAAAGGTTGTAGGGGCGGCGTAGAGAATATTCTGTGTTAAAATCAGCCACATTAAAGGATGTTCCTGTCCCTTTATGGCATGTGGTAATAGTATATACAGCCACATCATCGTATTTAATCCCATTGGTTTTGCTGCTGTAATTGTAACGACGCATATCATTCCATTGTTCAGGTTGCAGATACATGGCAACAAATTTTTGTTGCATCAGATCTGCGATGGTGAAAGTAGAAGCTCCAGGTAAACGTACATCAAAGAACAGCTTATAACGTTTTACGGCATTATTTCCATCTACAGATGCAACAGGTTCTTTTATATTCAACCGTTCAAAGTTTTTCAGAACAGCATCTTTAGTAGTGTTGTATGCAGCTGGTTTATCACCACTCCAGTATTGTGCCTCGGCTTTGATAAACATCAGTTCTTCATCGGTAATCAATGCTATGTAGCCGTCATTTTTAGTATATGGGTTTGTTCCAGATGTTGTTGCATAGAGATCCGGATAGAAAGTTACCTTCATTGATACATCCATGCCGATATTGCTTTCCATCCATCTGATGGCATCACTTCCGCTGGCTCCGGTTCCTCTGGGAGTCATCAGTTTTTCTGTTCGTGGATCGAGTGCCGATAGCCTGGTTGTCAGCCGGTTGGGGTAAGCGCCTAAAATTCCGTATGCAAAGAATTTGGTAGGTGTAGAAGTTGCCAACCTGTTGCCGCGACTTTCCCATGCGTTGATGATGGGTGCCGATGTTCCCCATGGACAATTCTGCTCGTTGGTTCCTCCGGGGTAATTGTAACGTGGTTCCTCCCATGCCGGATCATTTAAAACTTCATCCGCCATTTCAACGATTCGGTTGCAAACGGCAGGTGTGTTTTCCCAATTAGGTAGTTTGCGCAACCACAAACGCGCACGTAAAGCTTTTGCATAAAGTCCCCATTTCTTCATATCTCCTTTGTAAATCCTGTCCATCTTTTCAGTAATGGGAATGTTGTCCGGATTGTTAATCCATGCATCGTTTTCATATAATGCTACCAATTCGTCTGCTTCCTGAAACATCCATTGATAGACCTGTTCCTGAGTATCATAAGTTGGAGAAGTGGATGTATAGGCATTTGAGCGGGGTATATCTCCGAAAGCATCGGTTGTCAGCATCGTCGATTGTAACATGATGGTACGACCGATTAAAATAAAGTTTCTGGAATTAATTTTTTCAGCCGCACGAATCATTTCGTTGATATTGGCACCTAAGTCGTAGAAATGCCTGCGCCATTGCGGGTGACGGTTCATAGATAGAAATTCCCATCCCTGACTGTAAGCATAAGTACCGGTCTGGCTTTTCGAAGGAGTAGTTAATGCTTGTGACAGGTATACGCTGTATTCTGCATGGTCGTAAATGCTCTGGGCAGCATAAAAACAAGCAGTCGGAAGCGCCTGGTCAACGGTTATAGTAGTCGGACTGTCTTTACTGGTATTTACATCCAGAAAGTCCTCGCAGCCGGTAAATAAGAATAATAACAGGACCGGAATTAATGTTGTATATCGGATATTCATATTTTATTGATTAACAATTGTTTTTTATTTATTACTAATCCATTTAGAATGTAGCTGTAATGCCAAAGTTAAAACTGGTTGTATTAGGCACAGCATAATTATCGATACCGGCAGAGCCTGTACCACCCGCGCTGGTATTCGCGTTCAAGCTGGGATCTGCTCCTGTGTATCTGGTCAACAGGAATAAATTGTTCCCGGTTAATGAGCAGCGTAAACCAGTCAAAGGAGTTCCTTTTATCAGTTTTGATAAGTCATAGTTCAATGTCACATAGCTCAACCGAATGTAAGAGCCGTCTTCTACGAAATTCGAACTTACAGCATAGAAGTAATTGGTGATGGTTTGATAATCAAGTGTGATGGGTGTTGTGTTTGGTTCATAGGAGCCATCTTCTTGTTCAACAACTCCATCTACCACGATCTGTCTTCCTCTGTATGTTTCCAGCATTTTGCTCTGACCATTCGAAATCAGTCCACGGCCAGTTACATTTACCACATCACCTCCCAAACGACCTTCGAAAAGGAAGGATAAAGTCATGTCCTTGTACTTGATTGTGTTGGTAATCCCTGATTGGAAAAGAGGTTCACGGTTTCCGATGTATTTGTTTTTATTCGGATCTATTTTAGGATATCCATCAGATCCGACAATGATTTTTCCGTCAGCAGTACGTAAATAGTCTTTCCCTGATAACCCTGTTGTTGAGCCTCCCAGATAGGCAGAGGTGTAAATGTCGCCATACTGCGCTCCCGTAATTTCAGCCACATCTTCAGGTAAACTAACTACTGTGCCGCGGTTTATGCCTAGGTTGAACATTGCTGTCCATGAGAAATCACGCATTTTAATAATGTCCTGGTCCAGTGTTAATTCTATACCGTGGTTTCGGATGGCTCCTTCATTTCTGGTTTGCAAAATATAACCGGAAGAAGGTGATACACGAACGGTAACAATCTGGTTATCGGCTTTTACCGAATAGTACGCTAAATCAAGTCTTGTTTTACTATCGAAGAAGCGTAAGTCAGCTCCGATTTCCCATGAATAAGACATTTCCGGTGTCAGGTTTCTATCGGCTGATGATAAAGTTGGGTCAATGCCGTAACCATTATCAGGATATGTAGCGAATTGTTTGTAGCGTCGGTCATAAAGATAAACGCCGGCATCTTTTCCTACTACAGCATAATTTCCACGTAATTTCCCGTAGTTGAAAATATCATTGCTCAGATTGAATAACTCCGAGAAAAGTAACCCTCCGGTAATGGAAGGATAATAAAACGGGTTTTTAATGATAGTTGATGACCAGTCCCAGCGACTCGTCACACTAAGTGAAGCAAGTCCCTTATAATCGCCGCGAATTTCACCGAAATAACCAAACATACGTTTTTCTCTATGTTCAACTGTTCTATCAGAAAGGTAAACATAGCTGCTATTGGTGTTACTTAAACTGTAAGTCCCAGGAATGATAAAATCTCTGCCACTGTTTTCCATTGAAAAACCTTCTTCCATTTTGACTTCACCTCCGATCAAAAAGTCCAGATTGAAGTCCCTCGGTAATTCCCATTTGTAGGTGGCTAAAGCTGAGGCAGTAAACAGTTGGCTACGGCTGGATGATGCTTTGTATAAACCAAGTAAATCTTTGTCAACATCTTCCAGATCTTTTCTGTTCAGATAGGGAACCTCCATATAATACTTATTGTATTTGCTCATACTTTCAGCATAAGCGGTATTATATTCGGCTAATTTTGTTTCGTAATTGGCTGATCCTTCGTTTAAGGTAAAGGGCGCTGGAAAGTCAAATGCAGCAAGTTCTTTACTGGCCTTGATATAGGCTGCCAGTGCTTCATTGTATTTAGCTAACCATTGAGCATACTCATAATCATACTCTTTCTGCCATTCAGGAGTGTTGGGTGCGAAACCAATTTTTGACGTAAAAGAGAATGGGGAAAAAGAGAATGGCGCCATAAAGTTGGGTAATTTGACGGCATCGTCCCAACGTGGCACATTGTAACTATCACTCTTTGAAGATCTAGTATCATAGCTGAGCCGTCCCGTTATTTCTAAATTTCTGACCGGTTTCCAGTTAATTGATCCATTTAATATGTTGCGCATACCAACAGATTTACCGTAGTCATTGTAACGCGAGTAAAGCGGACTAATCGGAGAGTTGTATTTGTTGTCGTCGTTATAATACAAATGTCTCGGGAAACCAGTAGCCTCCTCATAATGCCTGATATTATCATTGATTGACCAGTTATAAACTGAACTCATGCCAGTAGAACTGAATGAACGTGAAGTGTTTTCAAGTATATTTGCAGAAACTGTAAAAATTAGTGATTTAATAGGTTGGTATGTTCCTTTTAACAGGATGCCCATTTTATTCAGATAGTCATTTGGAACAATACCATCGTTTTTTGAATAGTTAGCAGAAGCATAAGCCTGAAATTTTTCACTACCTCCAGTCAGACTTATATCATATTTTTGATAAAAACCATTTTTCAGAAAAGCTCCTACGTTATCATAAACCCGATCTTCTTCATTTAATAAGGGTCCCCATCCTCCCATTGTTTTATCTTTATAGAATCCCTGGGCTCCGGGAGCGTAACTTGTTTGTAGTTGTTGCACACGTGTAGGGGTATCATATTGCCAACTGGTGTTAACTGTAGCATTGACTTTTCCAACTTGTCCTTTCTTAGTTGTAATCATAATAACGCCGTTGGCAGCGTCCTGACCGTACAATGCGGCTGCGGCGGCACCTTTTAATACTGTAACGTTTTCTATATCGTTAGGGTTGATGTCAGCAGCAGCACTTCCTTTACCAGATACCGGCATACCATCGAGAATGAAAAGAGGTTCGTTACTCTGACTGTTATTAACAGAAGAAACACCCCGGATGATAACCTGAGTGCCTGAGTTGGGAGATCCACTTGAATTAGTTACGCTTAACCCTGCAATTTTACCCTGCAGGGCGTTTACAAAATTGGGTGACTTATTTTCGGTCAGTGTCTCGGAGCTTACACTCTGAACAGCAAAGTTCATTCTTTTCTTTTCTTGTTGAATACCCATTGCCGTAACAACTACTTCGTCAATAACCAAAGCATCGGAGCGCATGGTAATATTGAGAACAGATGTGGTTGGAGTCATTTTTTGTTCCTGAGTCTGCATGCCGACATAACTGAATACAATGGTAGCCGTATTAGGTACGTTCGACAAATTGTATTTTCCGTCCAAATCGGTAATTGTCCCGGTAGTTGTACCCTTAATGACAACAGAAACCCCAATCAACGGCTCCTGACTTTCGTCGACAACTACTCCGGAAATCGATTTTTGTGCAAAAACACATAGTGGTGTAAATACAAGTAAAATGAGTAGATAGAAATACTTTCTCATACTGCTTAAATGGATTTAAGGGGATAATAGTGCTTAATTTTGTTGATGATTATGTTCAAATTGTTTGTTTCGAAATCTTGCGCAAGTTAGAAATCATTTCGGTTAAAAAAAATTTTCCTTCTATTTTATGATGTATTTTTTTGATAAATTAACCAATATGCACAAGTATTAGCAAAAATAAATAATTAGTTACAATAATTAAATATTTAGGGAGGCGAAAAGTTTGCTTTTTTGTTGTTATGGTATTGATATACAGTTTTAAAGTGTTATTTTTGAAATTAAAATACGTGTATAATATATAATGAATCTTAATGAAATGCGGTGTTGTGATGTGAATTAGAAAAAGAAATTTTACTTTCGTGCGACAATATAATATCAATTCAAATAGAAAACACTACATTGAATACCTCTAAAAAGTTAAGAACTGTTGTTTCTGCTGTTGTTTTATTTGTAATACAATGGAATATGTCTGCTCAAACGAACTATCCGTTTGAGTTTGCACTGATTACAGATATACACATCAGTCAAACAGAAACCAGTGTCGATGATTTAAGGAGAACCGTTTCCGCTATAAATAACACGCCTGAAGTGCAATTTGTTTTTGTTTCGGGTGATTTAACGGAAGGTGGTGATATGAAATCGCTCACAAAAGCAAAAGAGTTGTTGGATGGATTGCATGTGCCATATTTTGCTGTCCCGGGAAATCATGAAACCAAATGGAGTGAATCGGGCGTAATGGATTTCAGCCGGATATTCGGATGCGACCGTTTTCGGTTCGACCACGGTGACTTTGTGTTTCTGGGCTTCAATAGCGGGCCGATTATCCGTATGATGGACGGACACGTGGGTACGCAGGATATTCTTTGGCTGGAAAAGGAATTAAATTCTACAGATAAAGGTAAACGCATTATCATTATTACACATTACCCTTTACTGCATGGTGATGTGGATAACTGGTACGAAGTGACTGACCTGCTACGTAAATATAATGTAAAAGCGGTGCTTGGTGGACATTATCATCAGAATAAGATGACAGATTATGATGGTATTCCGGCATTTATCAACCGGTCGAATCTCAGAGGTAAACATGATGCGGGCGGTTTTTCAATTTATAAAGTTACACAGGATTCTATCCTGGTTAGTGAGCGAATCATCGGTAAAACCTCCCGGAAGTGGGGTGGCTATTCCTTGAACTGTTCTTATTATGCTGCCGAGAATACCGGATTTTTTAGACCGGATTTTTCAGTAAATAAGCAGTTTCCGACGGTTTCTGCTCTGTGGATGGTAAAAAGCGATGCAGCTATATACGCCTCTCCTGTTGTTTATAATAATAAGGTATATGTGGGAGATGATCTTGGAGGGCTTTCCTGCTATAACCTGTCGAATGGCGAATTGTTGTGGAAATTTAATGCGAAAAGCCGTATCCTGGGTACTCCGGCTGTTACCGATAAGGTAGTTGTGTTCGGATCAACGGACTACTATATATATGGTGTCGATGCGCATACCGGAGTCTTGAAGTGGAATGTAAAAACCGGCGCGGCTGTTATAGGGGCAGTTTCTATTGAGCTTAACCGGGCTTATGTAGGTAGCAGTGACAAAATATTTCGTTGTATAGATGTCAATAAAGGTAAGATAATCTGGCAATACAAAGATGTTGAAGGTTACGTGGAGACGCGTCCTTTGTTATATGATAATAAAGTGATTTTTGGTGCATGGGATAGCTATTTGTATGCACTCGGCAAAAAAAGTGGAAAACTTGCCTGGAAATGGAACAATGGAAATACGCGGATGCATTTTTCTCCGGCTGCTGTATGGCCGGTGGGTGCATGCGGTAAGGTGTTTTTCTCGGCACCTGATCGGGTGCTGACTGCTTTAGATGTTAAAAACGGATCAGTTGTCTGGCGTACCAAAGAATCCATGGTGAGGGAAACCATTGGTTTATCGGCCGATAAAAAAAGAATTTTTAGTAAAACAATGCAGGATAGTGTCGTGTGTTACGATGCGACTTTGGCCTCTCCTAAAAAGATTTGGTCGGTCGATGCAGGATATGGTTATGACCATGCGCCGAGTATGCTGGTGGAAAAAGATAATATTGTGTACGGAAGCACTAAAAACGGACTTATCTTTGCACTTGATTCATTTACGGGAAATGTATTGTGGAAACATAAGGTCGGAAATTCTCTGATAAATACAGTGTTACCCATTGGTGACGGAAAATGTGTGTTTACAAGTGCGGAAGGAATTGTGGGAGTGTTGAAAACGGAAAGCGGAAAAAGTAGGGGCGTAACGCTCGCGCCCGAATAGCAAATAATGAAATTATTAAAATCAATTATATGAAAATCAATTGCTTTATTCCTTATCAGGAAATCGAACAAGTTGAAAAAACAATTGCTTCGTTGAGAAATTCGAGTCTCGTAACACATGTGTTTTTGCTGAATAAAGGTAAAACGGATAATAAAATTGCTGGAAGTACCTGTATCGAAGTGGATTCTTTTCGTTCAACTGATCTGGTAAAAGCTGTAGCAGAACATTCGGATGCTGACTATACCTTGATTTATACCAAGACGGATGAATTGAATATGGGCTATTTTGCTCTGGAACGTATGGTGCAGATTGCTGAAAATGCTGGTGCAGGTATGGTGTATAGCGATCATTATCAGCTTAAAGACGGAGTACGTACCAATAAACCGGTAATTACATACCAGAAAGGAAGTTTGCGGGATGATTTTGATTTTGGCTCTGTATTGTTATTCAGAACGGCTGTGCTGAAAAAAGCGGTTTCAGAAATAACAACCCATTACGAACATGCCGGACTTTATGATTTACGTCTGCGTGTTTCTCAGTTTGCCGATCTGGTGCACATCAACGAGTATCTGTACACTGAAGTTGAAAATGATAATCGTAAAAGCGGTGAGAAACAGTTCGATTATGTGGATCCTAAGAACAGGGCAGTGCAAATCGAAATGGAGCAGGCTTGTACAGAACATCTGAAAAGAATTGGCGGTTATCTGAAGCCGGAATTTAAAAAGGTGGATTTCAATGTGCAGACTTTTGATTTTGAAGCGTCGGTGATTATTCCGGTTCGTAACCGTGTGAGAACGATTGCGGATGCTATTCAGTCAGTGTTGAGTCAGAAAACTGATTTTAAATTTAACCTGATTATCGTGGACAATTATTCTACGGATGGAACTACAGAACTGATTCGGCAATATGCTTCGGATAATCGTTTAATACATGTTATTCCGGAACAAAAGGATTTGGGTATCGGAGGTTGCTGGAATGTGGGAGTTGCTCATCAGGCCTGCGGAAAATTTGCGGTTCAGCTTGATAGTGACGATGTGTATTCAGACGAAAATACACTGCAGAAAATTGTGAATGCATTCTACGAGCAAAACTGTGTGATGGTGGTGGGTACGTATATGCTGACTGATTTCAATAAACAACCCATTCCTCCGGGAATCATCGATCACAAGGAATGGACGCCTGATAACGGAAGAAACAATGCCTTGCGTATCAATGGACTGGGGGCTCCACGAGCCTTCTTCACGCCGATGTTGCGCGAAATCAGAGTGCCGAATACCAGTTATGGTGAGGATTATGCGCTTGGACTGGCTTTCTCCCGCGAATATCAGATCGGCCGGATTTATGATGTGCTGTATCTCTGTCGCCGCTGGGAAGATAATTCGGATGCTGCACTGGATATTGTGAAGATGAACGGGCATAATACCTACAAAGATCGTATCAGAACGTGGGAATTGCAGGCGCGCATTGCGTTGAATGAAAAAAAATAATGTAGAATGATGAGAGATAATGTAGAAACGCACGGCCGTGCGTCTCTACAGCAGAATGTTGACAATATTAATATGATAAAAACATTTTTTCAGGAACAACTGGCTGAATGGCCTCTCGCAAATCAGAATTATGAGGCGTTGAACAGGGTTAAGGTTAAGGATTTTGATCTGGGTGGCGCTGTTGTAAGTGTCCAGTTTAACCCTGAACGCATGCGTTCCAGTGCGGCAAAAGTCGATACCAAATCGATTCAGGAAAGAAAATGCTTCCTTTGTCCGGCCAATCTGCCACCGGAACAGCGGGGTATTCCTTTTGGCCGCAATTACCAGATTCTTGTGAATCCGTTTCCGATATTCCCGGTACACCTGACCATTCCTGATATGGATCATGTTGACCAACTGATTCTCGGAAGGTTTGGGGATATGCTCGAACTGGCTAAAACCCTGGATGATTTTGTTGTATTCTACAACGGACCAAAATGTGGGGCATCCGCACCGGATCACATTCATTTTCAGGCGGGAAATAAAGGTTTTCTGCCTCTGGAGAAAGAAGTGCTGTCAGCCAAAAAAAGAGATTTGGTTGTCTCAACGGATGAATTATTGTGTTTTACCTTGCCGGATTATCATCGGAGTGTGATTGTGATCGAATCGGCAAACAGGAATGAAATTGAAAAACTGTTTAAAAGCATTTACGGTGCTCTCGAAATAAAAGACGGTGAAAAAGAACCGATGCTGAATATCGTAACCTGGTTTGAACAGGATAAATGGATTGTTTGTGTTTTCCCGAGGGAAGTGCATCGTCCGGCTTGTTTTTTTGCTGAAGGGGATGATAATATCCTGATTAGTCCGGCTTCCGTCGATTTAAGCGGTGTTTGCGTTTTGCCGCAGGAAAAGGATTTTGATAAAATAAGGGCAGAGGATATTAAAACAGTTTTCAGTGAAATTTGTATCAGTAAGGAAAAACTAAATGAAATTTTGAAAAAAATATAATGCAAAAGAAAACATCACCCTGGAGTTGGATCCCGTCCTTGTATTTAGCACAAGGCCTTCCCTACGTGGCCGTAATGACCATCTCGGTTATCATGTACAAACGCATGGGTATTTCAAATACAGATATCGCACTTTATACAAGCTGGCTCTATTTGCCCTGGGTTATTAAGCCTCTTTGGAGTCCGTTTGTGGATTTGCTGAAAACAAAACGCTGGTGGATTGTTACCATGCAGCTGTTTATTGGTGCCGGATTTGCCGGAATTGCTTTTATGATTCCCGTGCCATTCTTCTTCCAGGCTACGCTTGCGTTTTTCTGGTTGCTGGCTTTTAGTTCAGCTACCCACGATATTGCTGCCGATGGATTTTACATGCTGGCCCTCGATTCCAATAATCAGGCTAAATTCGTCGGAATTCGCAGCACATTCTATCGCATCGCAACCATCATGGGACAGGGAGTTCTTATTATTCTGGCCGGTTTTCTGGAGACCGCAACGGGAATGGAGCCGCTGAAATTCAAAGTAGATGCAATGCCGGATTATACTCAGACATCAATGCATATTGAACCGGCAAAGGATGTGCAACCCTTGGAAGGGGATTTGCATTTTGTAACTGGCAATCAAACTGTTCGGATTGGTGTGTCGGGATTGGATAAAGACAGTCTGCAGACATTTCTATCTGCTCTTGATGAACTAAACCGTCAAAATGGTTTTGTTGAAATCGAACAGACTGCGGCGAATCAGCAAACGGGGAAAAAAGAAAGCTGGTGGACAAGTTATGTTTCACAGCCTTTAGGTAACTGGATTAAAAATACTTTTGGAGAAAAAAGGGAAGAAGTCGAGGAATTGGCTCTTGCCGGTAATGTGGGTGTTGCATCGGTTTGGTTGTCAAAATCTCCGGAGCCGGGGGAACAAATCATTTTGAATACCAGTCTGAGCAATGGCGATAAGAGTATTTCGCTCATCAGAGGAGAACGTCTGGTGTTCGACGAAACGAACTGGAGTAAACCGGCGTATCTCGTTTTTCAGCTTGATCCGAAACTGACTACTGCAACTTCTTCTGAGTTTAAAGGTTTGTCGGGTAATATCGCCTTAGCCTGGTCGGTGACATTCTTCTTGTTGGCCGGCTTGTTTATACTCTTCAGCTTCTATCACAGGATTTTCCTGCCGAAGCCGGATTCAGATAGTACTGCTGTTCACGTTACGGCGGGGACGATACTGAAGGATTTTGCACAGACTTTTGTTTCGTTTTTTAGAAAACCCGGAGTAGGGAAGGCTATTTTCTTTATGCTGACTTTCCGTTTTTCAGAAGCTCAGGCGCTGAAGTTAATCAGTCCGTTTCTGCTCGATTCGCGGGAAGCTGGTGGTTTGGGTCTCACAACCGGAGAAGTGGGACTGGTGTATGGAACCATAGGTATCATCGCGCTTACGTTAGGCGGCATCATCGGTGGACTGGTGGCTGCAAAAGGTGGTTTGAAAAAATGGCTGTGGCCCATGACGCTTAGTATGTTGCTGACAATTGCAACATTCGTGTATCTAAGTTTTTCTCAAACAGAAAGTCTGCTTATCATCAATATCTGCATTTTTATTGAGCAGTTTGGATATGGATTCGGATTTACGGCTTATATGCTTTATCTGATTTATTTCTCCGAGGGAGAACTGAAAACAGCGCACTATGCTATTTGTACAGGATTTATGGCGCTGGGCATGATGCTTCCGGGTATGTTTGCCGGTTGGCTGCAGGAATTGTTGGGTTACAATCATTTCTTTATCTGGGTTATGATTTGTTGTATCGTTCCGGTTATTGCTGTGATGATGCTGAAAATTGACCCGGAATATGGAAAGGCGAAGAAAGAATTGAATACGGAAAGCGAGTAACGAATAGCGGAAGGCTGATGTCTGGCGACTGTAGACTGTAAACTAAAATTTAAACGTATGAAATCATTCAAATTATCAGTCATATTGTTTATTAGTTTGTTGACCCTCAATTTGAGCGGACAATCGATTAAAATAAAAACCGGTATCGAAGTGCTGAAACAACAGAACTTCAAGATGCTGGAGGGAAAACGGGTGGGACTTATTACCAATCCGACGGGCGTTGATAATCAAATGAAATCGACTATTGATATTTTATTTGAAGCGTCCAATGTGAATTTGGTGGCACTGTATGCTCCTGAACACGGAGTCAGAGGAGACGCCCATGCCGGTGACCATGTGGACGATGAAAAAGATGCAAAAACGGGGCTGCCGGTTTATTCTTTGCACGGAAGAACCCGCAAGCCTGAACCTGCCATGCTGAAAAATGTGGATGTACTCGTTTATGATATTCAGGATATTGGTTGTCGTTCTTTTACTTATATCAGTACAATGGGACTGGCCATGGAGGCGGCAGCTGAAAATGATGTTGAGTTTGTGGTGCTCGACAGACCTAATCCGTTGGGCGGACTGAAAGTAGAAGGTGGTTTGGTGGATGATCAGTTTATCTCTTTTGTCAGTCAGTTCAAGATACCTTACGTATATGGACTGACTTGTGGTGAACTGGCCTTGTTGTTGAACGGTGAAAATATGCTGAAAAAATCGTGTAAGCTGAAGGTTGTTCCGATGAAAGGATGGAAAAGAAAGATGATTTACGAGGAAACAGGATTGCAATGGATTTCGTCTTCCCCGCATATTCCGCACCCGATTACAGCACTCTTTTATCCGGTGAGCGGAATTCTGGGTGAATTGGGTTATATGTCGATAGGGGTAGGCTATCCGCTTCCTTTTGAATTGTTTGCTGCTGAATGGATTGATGCGGAAAAACTGGCGGAGAATATGAATAAACTGAATTTGCCGGGATTGTATTTCCGACCCATTTATTTCAAACCATTTTATGCAACCGGACAGGGAAAACGACTGAACGGCATTCAGGTGCACATGATGGATTATGCTGCTGCACGGCTTTCCGAGGTTCAGTTTTATGTAATGCAGGAAATCGCAGCATTATATCCTGACCGCGCGGTGTTTGATTATGCTAATCCTCAGCGATTTAATATGTTCGATAAAGTCAGTGGCAGTGATTTTGTCCGCCAGACATTTACCAAAACCAATCGTTTCGATGATATCAAAGATTTTTGGTATAAAGAGGTTGCTCAGTTCAGGAAAATATCGAAAAAGTATTATTTGTATAAAAAATGACAAATCGTAGATACAGGGCATGCCCTGTATCTCTACAATCAAAACAATCAATCAAAATAAGATCATGTCGCAAGCCAACAATAGACTTCTTTCCCTCGATGTTCTCCGCGGTATCACTATCGCGGGCATGATCATGGTGAACAATCCCGGTTCATGGTCGTATAAGTACGCTCCGCTGGGGCATGCAGCATGGCACGGTTTAACACCTACCGACCTGGTTTTCCCGTTTTTTATGTTCATTATGGGAATATCAACGTTTATTTCACTCAGGAAATTCAATTTTGAATGGAGTAAACCAACACTGTTTAAAATATTAAAACGGACAGTCATTATATTCCTGATAGGAATGGGCATTGCCTGGCTGTCGCTTTCCTTCCGGACTTTCCGTGCGCTGGAAAGTGAAGAGCTTGGTTTCTTTGAACGTTTTTTGCGCGCCATTACTAATTTTGAAAATTTGCGTATACTCGGCGTATTGCAACGACTGGCGCTGAGTTATGGCGCCACAGCAATTATTGCTATCCTGGTAAAACATAAGTATATACCTCACATCATTGTTTTCTCGCTTGTAGGTTATTTTATCCTGCTTTTGACAGGTAATGGCTTCGATTTTAGCGAGCAAAATATTATTTCGGTTGTCGACAGGGCTGTGTTGGGTGTAAATCACATGTATAAAGATAGTGGATTGTCTATCGATCCCGAAGGATTGTTGAGTACTATTCCTTCTATTGCTCATGTGTTGATTGGTTTCTATGCCGGAAAGATGCTGATGCAAACAAAAGACAATTATGAGCGAATTCAGCAACTGTTTATCATGGGCGCCATACTTACTTTTACCGGATTTTTACTGAGTTATGGTTGTCCGATTAATAAAAAGATATGGTCGCCCACTTTTGTTTTGGTTACCTGTGGATTAGCGGCTACTTTACTCGCTTTGCTGATTTGGATTATCGATATTAAAGGACATAAGCGCTGGAGTCGTTTTTTTGAATCATTTGGCGTTAATCCTTTGTTTATTTATGTAGCAGCCGCGGTCTTGTCGATTGTAATAGGAAATACTTTTGTTACATACGCAGGTGAAGTGGTTTCACTTAAAAACTTTATTTACATGGCCGGATTGCAGCCTTATTTGGGTGATTATTTCGGATCCCTTATTTTTGCAGTTTTATTTGTGATAATCAATTGGATATTAGGGCATTTTTTGTATAAAAAACAAATATATATTAAGATATGATATTATTAGCAGATGGAGGTTCAACTAAAGTCGATTGGTGTTTGGTTGACCATGGGGTGTTAAAAAAGAGAGTCTTTACAAAGGGGGCAAATCCGTTCTTCCGTACAACGGAGGACATAAGCAGTGAAATCAATCATGCTTTGATTCCTGAGTTGAAAGAAAACAAAATTGAGGCGGTTTATTTTTATGGTGCAGGCTGTGCCTTCCCGGAAAAAAATGAGATTGTCAGAGCTGCCATAGCAGAAAATATTGACGTTAATCTGATTGAGGTCGAAAGTGACTTGTTTGGAACAGCTGTCGGATTGTGCGGAGATAAGCCCGGAATTGTATGTATATTGGGTACCGGCTCAAATTCTTGTTTCTACGATGGAAAAAAAATAGTAGAGAACGTTTCTCCACTTGGTTTTATCCTGGGGGACGAGGGTAGTGGAGCTGTGCTGGGGCGACTCTTTATTGGCGCCTGTCTGAAAAATCAGTTTAAACCGGAAATAAAAGAAGCGTTTCTGAAATACATCAATCTGACAGCTCCTCAGATAATGGATAAAGTATATAAGCAGCCTATGCCAAATCGATTCCTGGCGAGCGTATGTCCTTTCATCAAAGAGAATATACAGGATGAGGCTGTCCATAATTTAGTAAACAACGCTTTCGAAGATTTTTTCAGGAAAAATGTCATGCAATATGATTACAAAAACTATAAAGTTTCTTTTGCAGGCTCGGTGGCGTATCACTTTCAGGATGTTTTGCTGGAAGTTGCATCTCGCTTGCATATAGAAGTCGGCGAGATTGTTCAATCGCCGATGGATGGACTGATCAAATTTTATTCAGCATAAAAAAGGGGGAAGCCAATTGGTTTCCCCCTTTTCGATTTCAAACTAACCTAACTATTTACGCGTAACTTTAATTGTTGAAGTTCCATTGATTCTTAACAGATAAACTCCTGATTGCAGATTAGAAACGTCGATTGTTTCTTTGTTATTTTCAAGGTTGTACCTGCTGATAATCAAACTGCCGCTTAAATCATAAACCTGCACGCTCCGGATCAAATCTGCCGATTCTATGGTAATGATTCCATCCGCAGGGTTGGGGTATACAACTGCTTTAATCCGGGTTTCTTGTAGTGATGACTGACCATTTTGTTTGATGGTTAGTGTTTTAGGTGCCGGTATGGTGCTGCTGTTATTGTCGGTCGGCATAGCCCACACACTGATGCGTTTTCCTGAATTGGAAACCGCGTACAGATTACCTGCATAATCAAATGCAAAGTCATCATAAGTAACAGAAGCTATATCCAGTGCATGCTGGAATTTTGGAGTCACAACCGGTACACCTTCTTTGTTCAGTTTGTATCCAAATACATATACCCCTCCGTTGTAGCTGAGTGCAATTAAGCCTTTGGCTTCGTCCACGGCCAGTCCTCCGTTTTGTGATGATAACGGGAGTGGAACGGTAACTCCGTTCTTGTCTTTGAATTCGGCTGTGTTGAAAACGGTTTCTTTAAAACTGTCGCTGAAATAGAACATGCACGGATTGGCTACGGTGTTGCTGCCTGCGCCGCGGTATTGTCCGCCCCAGTAACCGGTTGAAACCGGTACAATGCTGCTGTTGTCGTTGCCGATATAGCTTCCTGCTGCTGCGGAAGAACTTGGTGCGGCCGACCATGTGTTGTTCAATCCAATGTTGTAGGTGTTTACATTTTTCTTCCAACTGGAACCTGATGCTGTTTTGTCGACTGCATATAGTTGAGTTGAAGCTCCAGATCCTCGTGCTCCTATGGCTACAATTTGTCCGCACACGTAGGTGGTGTTGATTTTAACAGATCCATTGGTTACCGTTGCATTCGGGAAAATCGACGTTACATTGAATGTCTCAGGATTCATGTAATAAATACCGGCTTTGGTTGTGCTGGCATCTGCCAGAAATACGCGCCCGTCGTTTGTAACTGCAACTTTGCGCGGACCTTCACCGTTTACACCAGTCCAGGTTATACCCCCCGCATAGGCCGAATTTCCTTGTCCGGTTACGTCTGATGCATCCGGAGCTGTGACATAAATACCGGTTGTGGTATTCCTGCCCGCCGATTCTCCGGCTGCTGTATTGGTCACATATATACGACCGAAGTATGGACTTTCCGGTGATTTGTCGATGGCAATACCTTTAGGTGCAAAGTATTTATACACGGGATTCTCGTCTGATATTTTAGTGAAACGGGTGACATTAGGTGCTGTGGCTCTCAGTTGCCAGTTAAATTCATCTATAGCCGGAATATCTTCATTCTTCAGGATGATTTGATTGGCGCCTTTATTTTTTGTTCCTAACGGAATGACTTTCACCTCTTCGCCGGTAGCCGGATTAGTAAGGAGTAAGTCAACGTTGCTTGCATCTTCATTCAGTTTGAAGTCTATCTTGTATCCATTGTCAGCATTGCTGTATGCTGATTTCAGTTCGTATGCAAAAATACGGGCAGGCGAAACTTGCTGAGCCAGATTTTTTGTGCTGTATTTAACCGATTTGCCTCCTGCTAATAAATATAAGTCAATGTCAGCGTTATCAACCACTCCATAGCCGGTCATGTTTTTCAAACTTGTTTCATTGTTGATGTCGACAGTCGATTCGCCGATTTTCACTGCATCACTCAATCCGTTGGTGATATCGAACAGTTGAATTGAATAATTATAAGTATTATCAGCCTGTTTTTCGGATACCGGAGCACTCATGAAAATCCTGTTTGCATATCTGAAATAGTTGGCGCCTTTCGACAAAACCGGTATGTTGGATGGGAATGAACCCGTTTGTATTTTGTCATTTGTCATCCAGTTCATTTCCAGTTCAAACGGACTAATCTTATTTCCGTCTACAATAAACCGGTCAGGAGCAAGAGGCGACAGCGATATTTGGGCGTCTTCACCTAAACCTCCGGCATTAATGGTTAATCCAGAATTGTTGTACTGAGTTCCTGTAACAGTTCCGTTTTCCACGTTCCAGCAAACATAGCGAACAGCCCAGTCGGTCGGTCCCCAGTTGTCGCTTGGGTGTGAATCGAAATAGATTCTCAGTTTGTTCAGCGTTCCGGAAACAGTGAAACTGTTTGCTACTAAGTTGGAGTTGTTGTTGCCGGCAGCTGCAAGACTGGCGCTATTGTTTGTGGGTAGTTGTAGAAATATCTGCGGGTTTACATCTTCTAACGCTGTTTCAGTGGTAGCCTGCCACTTGTATACGAAGAAATCGCCGGTTTGAAATGAGTTATTTTCTTTCCCTACTACGGTGGAATTTACACCCAGCAATACACCGTCTTGTGTGAAGGCAATGTCTGAGAGGACATATAAATGGGATTTGCCGTTATAACCCTGCGTTGAAATTCCTTCAGTACTCATTCTTTTGATTAGCTCACCGGTTTCTGGATTTATTACCAGTAAGTAAGGACTTTTTGTAGCATCAACTGCTAAAACAAAATATTTTCCGTCTCTTAAGATGGCCCGCCGAACGGTCAGGTTTTGCAATGTGTCAATACTGAATTCAACGGTTTTTGCAAAATTATAGCTATTGGCAGCTGCGATGTCTCCATCCTGAACAGGGTGGGGGAAATCAGCCACTTCCACAACAGTCTCTTCTTCTTCGATATTCGGGTCGGGTTGAGACAGGTCACTCAATAATTTATTGATGAAAGAAGTCTCATTTGCTACGACTTCAATTTCTTCCGTTTCTTTCCAATATCCCGCGATGTCGTAAACCAGCTGGTAAGTTCCCGGATTCAGATTGTTGAATACGTACACGCCATTGTGTTCTTTGTCGGTTTTATAAGTTGAGATCGTATTTCCGTTGGCATCCTGTAAAACCACATCAACTTCATTCAGAGGTTTATACTGATCAAAAGAGCCGATTTTGTAAACGTATAAATTGTGTGTAAGCGCCTGATATTTATCTTTCACCGTTCCCATGATGGAGCCCTTGGTTTCGGTATTATCTCCGAACCAGGAGCGGATTGCGCGCGAATAACGTGTGGCTTCCTGAGCACAATAGTCTCTGCTCAGCAAGCGGTGCCGTTCAGGATGATAGGTATGGAAGCTTCCTTCGCTGAGGAAACCGTCACAACCATGTTTCAAAACGCCCAGATAGCCGGTATAGCCCCCGACGGTAGAACTTGAACCGTAAAATGATATATCGCCGCGGGTGTTGTTCGAAGTTGCATCGGTATAGGCTGAATAATAAGAAATTCCATTTTTGGCAATATATTTCCATGCATCTCTTGCCATGTCCCGGGCATAAGTCAGTCCGTTGCCCGAAGCGGCATCGGTTCCGCGAAAAAGCAATAAGGGATAGTTGGTCGTTGTTCCTTCAGTTGCCGCGTTGCTATGGATGGATAAGAAATAATCCATGTTATTGGTTTCCACGTCAGCGCAAACTACCGAGAGTGTCACAATCTGACCATCTCCTTCATAAACTTCATAATTGTTCAGCGTAGTTTGCGACGCCGGAGCAATACCGTTTCGGGTGCGTGACATGCGCACGTAACCTGCACCGGCTTTGACTAATTCGTCACGTAATGCCAATCCTTTCATGAGGTTGGATTTTGTTTCAAAAAATCCCAGTGTGTCCATTATGGCATAATTGATTGTTGCCAGCGGGCGGTCGTTTGCTCCCCAGCCTCCATGTCCCGGGTTGATGTAAATCCGAGCCTGATTCAGTACGTTTTCTGCCAATATATTGGTAATTGACAGTATTGATATTAACAGGATAAAACCTGTCTGGTATATGATTCTTTTCATGGTTTTACTTTGTGATTTCAATGTTCATAAGGTGAATTTTTCCGTCGGCAGTGTTGTACACAATTTTGGTCGCATCAGATGTGCCTGATGGGTTAGTGGCAATTACAGTGTTGTCGGTCAGTGCCGTGCGATTGGTTCCGTTTGCCGCTACAGCAATGATTCTTGAGGAAGTAATAACGGTTCCGTTGTCATAATCTTCCATGCCGATGACCCAGTTGTTTCCCATCCATTTAGGTGCGCGCAGAACACCCAGCGAAATTGGATTCGAACCGTCTAAATTACTTACGTAGGATTTTCCTTTCTCTATAACATAATAAAGCAGTTTTTTCCCGTCAGGAGAGATGGATGTCCACAGATAATTGTAATTATCACCGGCTTTTGAAACGAGAGATGTTTGCTTATTCCGGGTCAGATATAACTTTCCTTTGCTTATACTGCTGATTGCAGGTATCGATTTGAGTGCTTTCCCGGAAATTCTTTTTGTTTTGAGGGTGCCGTTATCTACCGCGATAACCGTACCGTCCTTAATCATAAATTGTTCCAGATTCCGGCTTTCTTTTACCACTTCATTTTGTTTGCCGGTGGAAACGTCCAATGCTTTCAGACTGATGTAACGTAACTTGTTCTTGTATTGCTGACTTCTGTAGGCAACTAATTTCCCGTCATCAGAAATCTGTACATTGAATCCGGCGCCTTTGTCGGTAGTAAGGGTACTTAGTTTTCCGGTAGCCAGGTCGTATTTTCTCAGGCCTTTCAGATCATTAGCTGTAATCAGGATGTAATCACCTGTCGGACTCAGCACAGGGCTATAACCAGTTTCAGAAGGAGGCAACGGAATTGCCTGGTTGCTTGTGACTTTAATTCCCTGGGAATAAGTCAGATTGCAGAATGCAACCAACATTAATAAAGAAAAAATGATTTTGTTCATACCATGATTTGTGTTAGAATAAAGATAAAGTTGATTGTAGAAAATGATAAATTCAGAACCCAAAAATAGACATATAAAATTATTTATTAATGCAAACAACGCATAAAATAAATTAATAAATGTATATAAAACATAAAATAAAAAACCCCGGATGGATGTCCGGGGCTCAATAAGCTGCATGTGTATTCGGTTACAGGAGTTTCGGATAGTAATAATCTACCAGGCCTTTCATGGGCGATTCGGTAATTTTGGCGATTTTTACATCAAATTCTTTGGCAACATCCAGTAAGATATCCTGATAGTTGTCGGCTACTGTGCCGATAAAACCGATAGGGTATTTCTGATAGTCGTATTGCAGGATGTTTCTTCTGAAAAATCTTCTGAAATTTTTGGAGATCAGATCGTAAACGTATTCTTCGTTTTTGAAATCAAGCAGGAAGCCGGAAAACTTCGACAGCGTTCTGTTTGGGAATGGTTGGTTGTAGATCATGTCCAGTACATCGTCGGATGTAAGGTGGTACAAGTCATAAAACTTATTAGTCAGGTCGGTTGGCGCCAGATTTTTAAGCAAATCACTCAGAAACATTTTTCCCAGCACCGAGCTACTGCCTTCGTCGCCCAGCACATATCCCAATGATTTTACATTTTGGATAATTTCATTTCCGTCGTACAAGCCGGTATTTGAGCCTGTTCCCAATATGCAGGCAATACCTTTTTCTTTGCCGAAAAGAGATCTCCCGGCTGCCAGCAAATCGCTGTAAACCTTTGTTTTTACTCTGAACTGAGAAGTCAGTGATGCTTTAACGATGTTTTTCTTTTCCTCCGAAGTGCAGCCGGCGCCATAGAAGAAAATTTCATCCAGTTTCCGGGTAAAGAATTTTTCAGGCAGTTGTAGTCTGACACAACGGCTGATTTCCCTTCTTGTTTGAAAAAAAGGATTAATACCTTCCGTAAATGCGTGTTCAACTACGTGGTTTCCTTCGAGCAGGCACCATTCGGCTTTGGTTGATCCGCTTTCTGCTATTAGTCTCATTGTTTTGTCTTTTATGCTGTTGTATGTCTTTATTCCTCTATCAAGCTCCTGATTCCGCCGATCCATACCTGATATCCTTTTTCGTTGAGATGTAATCCATCGGTCGTGTAGGCAGGGTTCAGTTTGCGTTTGTTTTGTAAAAACAGAGGATAAAGATTTACATATCTGATATTTTCTTTTTTACAAAGCTTTTTTAGTCTGATGTTCAGGTTCTCGATTTGTTTTTCCTTGTTAATCAGTTTTTTGTAACGTCCGAAATCATTGTTTACAGGCAGAATGCTCTGGATGTAAATGCTGGTTTTGGGCGATTCGGTTAATATTTTCCGGATAATTTTTTCAAAATTTTTGCAAAGATAATCATTATTGTAATTCTGTGAAATGTCGTTGATGCCAATCATCAGAAAAAGTTTGACTGGTTTTGCGTTGGTTATTTCATCCAGTCTGGCTAATACACCTTCCGTGTTATCTCCTGAAATTCCACGGTTTGCGGGTTTGTGTGCCGGAAACCAGGTGTCCCAGTCGCCACCCTGCGTGAGGCTGTTGCCAAGAAATATAATGCCGTGTTTTTCTAATCCTTCTTCGCGGAATGTTTTTATTCTGTTTTTGTAAGTTTCCGTTTCGTAAGTTTTCTCAGTTTTAATTTCCTGTGCAAATGCTGTCAGGCAAATCCAGCTTAGTGTCATTATGATTGTTTTCACGGTGTGTTGGTTGTTTGTATAATGAGATAAAATGTGATTAATTTAAATTTTCAATGCAAATGTAAGCAATATATTTTATGAAATAACAATAAATTTTACGTTTAAAAAAAAATAGAATGATTTTTTATTTGTCTATCTGTCTTTAGTTTATGAATTTGAGGTCTGTTGTGTGACTATACTTTAAAGTTAAATAAAAAATATAAAATATAAAATAACAAAAAATATGTGTTCAAAAATTAACAAAATGTTTTTGTTAAAGTGTTGTATCCCTTAGTATTATGGGAAAAAAGCATCAAACTTGTAAAAAATGTCTGTTTTTTCATAGGTTGTATGTTGAATATAATTCGATATTTTTGACAGCAGTTATATGGAAGGCTTTACTCAATCTTTCCGAATTGTATCTTAAATTATCTAATTATTAAACTTTTAAACAAGTTATGTTATGAAAAAAATTACATTGTTATCAGTTTTAATTTTGGGGTTGAATGTTGCTTTTGCCCAAACGCCTCTTCCTGCCGGAAATTATTATGTGCCAAATGATCCTGGAAATTCAAGTGTATTTTATACTTCTCTTACTGATGCTTTTGAGGCCATCAATACCAATGGTATTGCAGGTGATATTACGTTGTATATCAATGGTGATATAAACCAGTCTACTAATGTCGGGTTAATTAATTCTTCAAATTATACAATTTCAATTCGCCCTGATTCTGATGTTGACAGAACAATTACATTTAGTCAGGCAACCGATAATGCTGGTCCTTCAGGAGCATTGTGTATTGGGATAAAAAACAGCATTGCATGGGCTGATCTTGCGCAGGCAAAAAACATTGTTATTGATGGTTTTGCTGAAGGGGGAAATACAAGAAGATTAAAAATTGCAACTTCTGCCACCCATCATGGAGGAAATGGCCCGATTCTGCTTATTAATGATTGCTCTAATATTCAGATTAAAAATACCATTATTTATCATGAAGGTGCTTCGTCTGGTTCAAGTAATTATGGTGTCTATTTGAGGTGTAATACAGCATACGGTACTAACAAGATGCCATCTGATGTGCTTATTGAAAACAATCATATTACATGTGTGAGAAATAGTGCATCGCAAGGTATTGGAACTTTTGCCAATGCTGCTCCGGGTGTAGCTGCTTCAGGTGTTGTTATAAAGAATAATGTTATCAATGCACGTACAAGAGGTGTGTTTTTAAATTATGTAAATGGAATTGAAATTAGTGGAAACGAATTTCATGTTGTTCAGACTAATAACAGTACTTTAAGCTCAGCCATTATGGGTAATTCCGGACTCGCAGGTGACATAAATATAAGTTCAAATAAATTTGTTGAATTAAAGACATATAATTCCTCCACCGGAGATTATGGAATGAAAGCTGTAATTGCAAGTGGAGGTGGAACGTGGTATGTTGATAATAATTTCTTTTCGGGAATAGATAAAAGTTATGGTTCTGCAGCAACAAATAATTACTGTACTTTACAGGCAATTAGATGTGGTTCTACAACTTTTATCAGACACAACACATTTTATATGAAATCTTTAACGTATAAGCCGGTTTCTAACCCGGTTAGTCCAACCTCTGCTGATCCGTCTTATTGTGCTATAAATATTGCTGCCGGAACTCCCGAAATAAGTAATAATATTTTTATCAGTAATGAAACAGATGTTCCTAATTTCTTTATCAGAGGAACAAATGGAGGTGTTTCTGATAACAATATTTTCTATTTTAATGCAGCTAACACAAATGCTTATATAAATGGATCTTATCAAACCTTGGGGGCTTATCAGACGGGAAGCGGTAAGGATGCTGATTCTAAATTTGTTAGTGTTAACTTTGCTGATGCTGCTGCCGGTGATTTAAGTATAGCCGGAGCTTCAGTTCAGGACGTAAACCTGAAGGTTCCCTCCTTGGCAGCTGTGGCAACCGATATTTTCGGAAAGGTACGTAATACCTCATTTACTTATGCCGGAGCGCATGAATCAACATTGCCATTTATTATCAGTTCAGTTGGAGAAAAAATTGAATCATTCCGTTTAAAGCAGACTTACTACGGTATTGAAGTGGAACTGGATGAACCCTCCAACATCGAACTCTACACAATCAATGGTACCCTGATTGACAAAACCCGTACGGATGGTGTTTATAGTCGCGAATTGGGTAAGGGTATGTTTATCATTCGTGTAAACGGACAGGCACATAAATTTGTAAGATAATACTGATTCCATTTGGGTCTGAACTTATTTATATCGGTGGCCGCTTAATAACTTACTTTAAGTGGACACCGATAAATTCAATCTTAAGTCATTGTTATATTAATCTTTAAATTTATCGTGTTATGAAAAAATTAATTACTTTTTTACTTGTGGCATTTTGCTTCAATGGTTTATACGCGGGAGTTACATTGACTCCAAAGTATTCCAAAACGACTTACACGTGGAATACAGGAACTAACTCAAGAAGTGCAACTTATTATGATGGAAATCTTTATGTGATTGATAAAGGGAATAAAAAAGTACAAGTTATTAGTGCTGTTGATGGTTCTGAAGGAACAGCAATAGCTGATGCTAATTTTACAGGTTTTAGTGTTACTGCAAATAGTGCTGGTAATTTGTATGTTACTTCCGGAGCTTATGGTATGACGAATAACATTCAGGGAACCCTAATTGTAGGAGAAACAAAAACTTATGCAAATACGGCTTTATCCGGAACAGGTAGACTTGATTTTGTTTCTGCTTATGGTGACTTTGCAACTCAAGGGTATTTAGCTGGAGCTTCAATTAATACTGCTGACAATATCTTGATATGGAAAATTCAATCTGGAGCATTTGTTAATGCTGCAGCTCCAGTTGTAATTAGTGGGAAAAGAGGAAATTTTTACACTGGTGCTGATATCAATTGGATTGATGAAACTCATATGCTTGTTACCGGGGCAAGTGCTATACCAAAGATAGTCGAATTAGATTTAGAAACGCCAGCTAATAGTACCTCTACTAGTATAGGTAGTGCAACCTTTGGAGTAGGTGGTGGTGCATATTTTAAAGTTTTAGGCAGACCTTATGTTGCATTAGGTTCAACACAATATGGGGTAGTAAAAGTATATGATATACAAAATCCGGCTACGCCTGTACTAATTGGTGAAACTACCCAGATTGGTGCAAATGCAAACACGACCTTGCATATTTCTGTACATGCTGTTGTTTCGGGAAATAAAGCAACAATATTCATATGGGCGCCAAACAACGGTTTAGCTGTTTATGAAATGGAAGTTCCTGCCAAAACATTCACAGTTACCGTACCTCAGGGAACTGAAAAAGTCTATGTTGCAGGTTCCTTTACATTCAAAAGTTGGGATAATGCAGATCCTTATGAACTTACAACTACTGCAAATCCAAATGAATTTACAGGTACTTTCGCCTGTGAGGATGGTATTGAATACAAATACTTGAACGGAAAAGGAAACTGGGATTATCAAGAGTCTGCTGGTCTTGGTTCTACTGAGTATAATGCTGCTGATGGTACACCGGTGAAACCTGCTGATGGAATCAATCGCTCTTACAATGCCAGCGATGTGGTTGCAAACTGGAAGGCTGTTTCTAAATTTGTTCTGACAGCGGATATAACCACCGGTGGTATTCCATCTGATTTGTATGTTAAAGGTGGTTGGGATGGATGGGCTACTGCAACTGCATTAGCAAAAAATGGAACAACTGATTTTACGGTTACCATAGGTGATGGAATTGATGACGTAATATATTCAAATTCAGGGTATAAATATTATACAACGGATATGGGTTCACCTGAGAATTGGGAGAATCGCGGAAGTAACAGATGGGCAATTTATCCATCCATGACAGATGAAATTGCCGGATTTGGAACGCCGATACCTTCTACAGGAATGAATGGCAAAAAGGTTGATGTTCAAATTGTTCGTACTTCGAATGGAATTGAAGCTAGATTTAACGGGCAGGCAACCATTGAGTTGTATAATCTGAATGGCGTTTTAATCGATAAGGCCGTATCTTCAGACAGCTATTCGCATGATTTGATGAATGGTATTTATGTTCTTCGGGTTAATGGAGAATCTGTTAAATTTGTGAAGTAAGATTTGTCTTTTATCATACAATATCTCTGATTAATTAATATGACTGTATGAAAATAATTCATTGGAAACAAGAATAAATTTCATACAGTCATTCTTTCCACACTATTTATTCCACATCCCTCATGTCAAAATCAATGCTTCTTCTCACGCTTTTAGTTACATTTCTGTTTTCGACTGCTACCGAACCGCAACGTGAATTTCGGGCAAACTGGGTAGCTACAGTATCCAACATCGATTGGCCTAAAACCAAAATCACCACAACGGGAAGTCAAACCCAAATCAATGCACAAAAAGCCGAATTAATCAGTATACTGGATAAAATGCAGGCGGCCAATATGAACGCGGTATTTTTGCAGATTCGTCCGATGGCCGATGCGCTTTATCCGACACAACTTACTACCTGGTCGTCGTATCTGACTGGTACACGTGGAAGAAATCCGGGCTATGATCCGCTGGCTTTTGCTATTGAAGAGGCGCATAAACGTGGCATGGAACTGCATGGTTGGATGAATCCTTACCGGTACACCAATTCATCTACCAGCCATGCTTCAAGCGATTATATGCAGGTGCAACATCCTGAATGGTTGCTGAGCTTTGATACAAATGAAGAGATCCTGAATCCGGGTATTCCCGCAGTTCGTACGCATATCGCACAGGTGACCAAAGAAGTTATTGTTAATTATCCTGATATCGATGGCATCGTGTGGGATGATTATTTTTACATTTCAGCTATCACTGCCGGCGAACAGGATGCTGCTACTTATCAGAATTATAATCCGCAGGGTTTGACTATTGGAGACTGGCGCCGGGATAATGTAAATAAAACCGTGAAGGAAGTGTATGATACCATTCAGCGGGTTAATCCGGGCATTCGTTTTGGCATTTCTCCACGTGGTATCTGGAGCATAAGTAAGACTGCAGCTAATAAGTACGGAGTTACATTGCCTACGGGCATCACCGGTGCCGATAATTACAATTCTATTTATTGCGATGGCCTGGCCTGGTTAAGTCAGGGTACGATCGACTATATTTCTCCTCAGCTTTATTGGGCAACTTATCCGACCGGATCGTCAGGTCAGGATTACAATGTGTTGGCGCCCTGGTGGCAGAGTATTGCCAATAAATACGGCCGGCATTTTTATTCGAGTCAGGCACTTTACAGGGGATGGGATCAGTCGGAAATAGGTTTGCAGATTGATAAAAACAGGGCTGTTAACACCACCTCTCCGGGTTCTGTTTTTTATAATACTTCTTATTTTGTGGCAGAGAATTATGGCCCATATCTGAAAACAAATTTCTTTCAAACCAAAATATTGCCTCCTGTTATCAGTTGGAAAACAAACCAGGCTTTACCTGTTGCCAATGTGCAGCGAAATGGAAATATCCTTTCGTGGAGTGCTTCTCAGACTGATGGAAGTTTCGTTATTTTTGCTGTACCCCGTGAATTTACCCCTGGTTCAATAACTGGTTTTGACTATATGCTCACCAGACACTGGACGAAAAACAACACCTTCGATTTGAGCAATTATAATAATTTACTGAGTTCACATGGTTTTGCAGTTGCTTATGTCAACAGGTTTGAAACGATGTCGACTCCGGTGTATGAGTACGATATCATTTCCGCGGATGTTGCATCTGTAAAAAGCACGTTTCATGCTTATGCCGAGGGTGGTAAGTTAAACTTAACTGTTTATCAGCCGGAAAATGTAGTAATTTATTCAGCAGGTGGAATCGTGGTTTATCAGGGAATGGTTCAGGATAAATTGATTGTAGATTTACCCAGAGGGGTTTATTTGGTTCGCGTGAAATCTGAAATAAAGAAAATTATCCTATAAATATATTTAATACAAACATGAAAACACAAAGATTGATTTTATTACTTATGTTATTGCTCTGTGTTTCAGGAGTAATAACCCTCAACGCGCAACCGGCAAGCGGTCCCGGAGTTGATCCGAATGCGTTGTTAATCATGGACTTTGAAAACGGTGATGTCAGCGGTTGGACTAAAAACACCATCAACAGAGGTGAAAAAGTAAGTGTTGAACTGATGGATGCTGAAAAGGGAGATCCGGTGCGTTTCGGACGTTATGCGGTTAAACTGAATTGGGATTTAACAGCAGCTCAAAC
>JARKQF010000259.1 GCA_029973975.1 Paludibacter sp. | reverse complement strand
GGCCTGCATATTTTCTTTCAAGGTCAACATCAGCGATTTATAGGTCGCTTTATCAGAAGTCGGTCTACTGCCAGAGGTCAGACCACTGTTGCCTGACGGAACAGTATAGTTGTATTCTCCCTGCATCCAAATGATGGCTGGACAATGGATGTCAGGAACTACAGACGACCCGTAATTGATGGCATTGGTAAAGTTGGCATAGTAAACCGGATTGTAAAATTCTTTTGAAAGTTCTTCTATAGTCTTTCCTCCGGTACCACAGGATGTTGCAATAAACTGATACTGACCGTTGGTTTTTAGCTGAATGTGATTCACAGAAGCAACAATCGGTGATTCGGCATAAATCATGTTTGCCCGGTTTTTTGCCAGTGATGCAGTTGATGACGCAACATTTGCAATAAGCGGATTTAACCGGTTGAACACCGTATTTCCGAAATTTGACCACACCTGGGTACCAATCATATAATTTCCGGTGATCGGAGTCGTCGAAAGAGGAGGCCATGACTGGTGACCCGTTGACAGACTCTGACCATAGATAATCAGGTGTTCGTAAGGCTGTGCCTGCATCAGCAGTACAAAAACGGAAAATAAAATTGAACAAAGAATCTTCATGTAATTATCTCTTATATGTTAATTATCTGATTGAAATTACTTCTTCAACACCATCATCACCGGATAATGGTCTGAATAATAATTCGTAAAAGCATCCCTGATGATTGATGATTCCAACACTGCGGATTTCATTTTTTTACTTACATATATAAAATCAATTCTGGAAGAAGCATTTCGGCCTTCGTCAGCTGTTTTGACTGTTGGCCTCGTAAAGTCATACTTCGGATTCTTCTGTTTAAAAACATCAATATAACCCTGATTAACAATCTTTTTATGGACCCCAAAATCAAGTTTACCATCAATCAGGTTGTCATGATAGGCATACTTCATTCCCATATCCACATATTTTTGCAGGATCTTTCCGTTCGCATAGTAATCAGCATCAGATTCAGAAATTGCATTGAAATCACCCATGATAATGGTTTTATTCTTATTGGATTGTGTAACTGCAGTTTTCAGAATGACTTCAATTTCTTCATGCCGCTTCCAGTACTTATGTGGAGAAAGATGCGCGACAATCACATTGTAACCTGCTATGTCGGCTCTGATAAAACCATGATGCATATTATCAATGACTTTCTGTACATTGACAATCGGATATTTCGATGTTAGCGCTACAGGAAACCCCTTTTCTTTCAACAACACAGCATACGGATGATTGTATCTTCTGGCCATGGTTTCGAGTGTAAGCTGCGTAAATTTATTAACCTCCTGCAAGGCCAGTATATCCGGATCCTGTTGTTTTACCCAATCAACAAACAAATCTTTGTTCGCCGTCGTATCGAGGGTCATTCCCTCAAAGATATTATAGGTAATAACTTTTAAGCTTTTTTGTTGTGCTGACAAGCTGAAACACAAGAAACACAACAAATTGAATAATAGTATTTTTTTCATGATAAAAACAAATATAACAGAAATTTTCTGATGTGGCGGATAGTGCAAAACTGCAAACCATCCACCACAAAAGAAACCTAACTAAAACAACACTTTCGAACTTTTTCCATTTACATTGACAACATACACATTGCCCTTTTGCAACTGATTGTCGATACGCATAACGTCGCTATTGGCAATCACATCGAACACACGTTGACCGGTCATATTAAAGACAACAACCCTGTCGCCCGTTTTTGTTCTTACCACAACTCCGTTTTGATCTGCATAAGCAAGCGGCAATTGTTTCTCAACCACATCTATTGCTCCTGAGAACGGGCCATTGGCAACCCAGGCACCCATTACTACACCCGCACGTTGATTACCCAACTGATCATACATAACAACACTTTCGGGAACTGCAGGGGTTAATGAGCCTCCCAATAACTGTAAGGCAGCCGAACTCATCCCCATTGTAAATGCAGGGTTTGATTCAGAGTCAAGCAACAGTTTACAGGTTTGCGCTGTTCCGCCATTATCTGCTAAAGTTCCCAGCATGGTCGCAACAGTAAACGTTTTATCCACGATCTCAACGGCAGAGCCATCATATATTTTCTCGCCAATAGTTGTGTTTTTCGGTGTCAAGACACTGGTAGATGTGATCGCGGCATCATAATTATTTGCACCTAATGCTGTGTTTCCTGAAACAATTGAATTGTGAATATTGATGGTGCATCCGGCTGTTAGAGCAAATATTCCTGCTGTAGATGGATTCAGTAACTTGGATTTATTTCCGGTAATTGTTGAACTGATAACTTCCAAGGTATTTGGCAAAGTAGTTATATTTGACGTGTGCAGGGCGATACCCGCTCCGTTTCCATTACTTTCATTACCATAGATTGTGCAATTTACAACCTGTACTTGAGAGCCATCGCGTACATAGATACCAGACCCATTGCGAGAACTGGTTGTACTGTTATAACCCGCAACATTATTGGCAATGGTAGTATTATAGAAATATCCTTTCGAACTGGTTATAATTTGGATTGCCCCTACTCCGGAGTTTTTATTCCCGATAATATTGGAATTATTTACGCGAAGCGTTGATGAAGCAAACCAGAAGCTCGCACCATTACCGGCAGTGGCTTGTCCAACATTATTTTGTACCAGGCAATTATTAACGGTTAAATCTGCACCTGAAAAGCCATATACACCAGGTGTGTGAAGCATCGATTTATTATTGATGATTTTTGAGTTGTTAATTTCCACAACTGCTCCTCCTATGATCATCGCACTGCCGTTTACGCGAACAAAACTCAGGGTATTAATTGTCAAAGCTGCACCCGTAGCAGCAGCATTTCCACCCGTAATCGTAACATTATCAATGGTCACCTTTTTACCTTCAGCTATCGGTGCTGTTACTGCTACAACGTGGTAACAAGTTTCATTTCCGCTCAGGATTGTTTCATTGGCATCCGAAGGGTTGTCACCGGGAGCCGGACTGACAGGATATCCACCAATCAGCGCCACATTGGTCTTAATTTCAAAGGTTTTATCTCCTTCCAGCGTTCCGCCTGTTATATAGTCTGCAGGGATATAAGTTCCGGCTCCTAAATGAATGACATCATCATCCTGAGCCACTGCAAGCGCTGCATTCAGAGTCATCGGCGTTGCCCATGATAATCCGTCATTACTTGCCAAACCTGTACTCGTAACATAATAATTGACAGCATGTAAATTCATTAACAGCGTGCCTATCAGCATTAATCCTATTGATAATTTGATTTTCTTCATGATTGTATTTATTTGTGATTAAGTTATTACAGTTAAAAGACCACTTTTGAGTTTTTACCATCCACATTTACTATGTATATGTTTCCTTTGGTAAGACCACTGATTAAAGTCAGATTTCCTTCCGCTCTTACAGTAACAATGCGCTGACCTGCAATGTTAAACACCGAAATCAATCTTGCATTTTCACTCTGTATCCATAATTTGTTGTCCCGGCTATAAACCAATGGTTTTGTTGCCTCATTTTCTTCAACATCTGATGAAAAGGCATTTGCTGTCCACGCACCCATAATATTGGCAGAGCGACTGTTGCCCAACTGGTCAAAAGCTACGATACTTTCAGGCACTACCGGGATCAGAGAATTTCCCAATGTGATCAGGTTTGCAGCAGCCATGCCATAGGTTCTGGCCGGATTAGTGCTGTCATCCAGTAGTAGTTTTACCGTTTCCGTTTTTCCTCCGTTATTAGCCAGGGTATCCAGCATAGTTTTCCGATTGAAAGTAACTTCTGAAACCATCACACCATCACCATCAAATACCTTGTCTCCGGTAACTGAATTTTTCGTAACAAGTGTAGTACCTGAAGTAACCGCTATATCAAAATTTGAAGTCCCCTTCGCCGTATTACCTGATATGATTGAATTATAAACATTCACAACACATCCGGCCGTCAAGGCAAAAATACCTGCAGTAGAATTATCCAATAATAACGATTTATTGTTGGCAATTGTAGAGTTAATGACATTAACAGATGTCAACGGATATGTTGTCAGGTTGGATGAATGTAAGGCGATACCAGCACCATTACCATTGCTTTCATTTCCATAAATTGTGCAGTTTACAACCTGTACCATAGAACCATTTCTGATGTAAATTCCTGATCCGTTTCGGGAATTAGTAGTATTATTATACCCTGACACATTATATGCAATGGTTGAATTATAGAAATTTGCCTTCGCATTTGTAATGATTTGAATGGCTCCCACTCCTGCATTTTTATTTCCAATAAAATTAGAATTAAACACGTCAATAGTAGAAGCATCTATCCACATACTGGCTCCATTTCCACCGCCGATGTTGTTTTCAAAGACACATTCATCAACGACAACTTTAGAGTTAGAGAAAGCATACAATCCGGGGCAGTTATGACCCGAATTATCAAATATCCGGCAATTATTCAGTTCCAGTGCTGCACCACCTATTGTAATGGCACCACCACTGGTGCGAACATAACTAAGTCCGTTGATTGTTAAGGCTGTTCCTGAAGAGGCAGGCTTTCCTCCTTTGATGCTGATATTACTCATTGAAACTTTCTTCCCCTCTTCTGCAGCGGCAGTAATGGTAACCACGTGATAAGCGTTATAACCGGCTGCAATTTCGCCATCGAGGAACGTTTCATTTTCTTTTGAAGGCAGATCAGCTGCCATTGGGTTTGCCGGATATCCCCCAATGAGAGAAATGTTGTTTTTAATTTCGAAAGTCATATCCAAATCATCTGTTCCGCTTGTAATTAAAGCAGATGGCGTATACTTACCCGCTGCCAGATGAATGACATCACCCGAAACAGAAACTGATAGAGCTGCATTAAGTGTAGATGCATTTTCCCACGACAAACCAGTTCCTTCACCTGAAGCTACCGGTTTAACATAATAGTTAGTTTGCGCCACAGTAATGGCAAACAAAGATCCAACCCATAAACTTAAAAGTGTAAAATGTAATTCTTTCATGATGTAAAATTTTTATGTTAGTAATAAAAATCAATTTTATTTTGTAGAAATAATTAACAATCCATTTGCAACAGCCCTTTCACCGGCTGCATCCGAAGGCTTATTCCGGATCTCAAAACGTCCGGATGTAAACTCCGGTGTATTTCTTATAAAGAAAGTGGTCGAACCTCCTCCATCCAGATTAATGCCATTGAATGACCCAAGTGCCAGCAGACATTTACTTAACTGTTCGAACGTCATCCCGTTTGAATACGATTCGTTTCGTCCATCGACAGCAAGGAAGAAAACCTTCTTATTATCTTTTGAAACTCCTACACATGTCCTCGGCTCCGGCACCGTATTGTTGATTTTATAAATGGCACTGTCTTTTACCAGCCAGTACATTCCTCCTACAGCTTCCTGAATATTGTTTTTAACAGCAGGATAAGTATATTGATCTCCAACAACTGCCTCTTTATTTTTCGTTATCGCAAAATAAGTCCTGTTTGCATCCTGAAACACAGTTTTTAGTCCTACACCCGATTTATACAGGATGCTTCTGGGAACGCCAGTATTCATATCGAAAAAATCGCCATTAACACCGCCATACACTTTATGCCCGGACTGATCTTCATACGCAGCCTGCAACGTCATCTTCTGTCGAGTAAAAGTATTCCCGTTATTGGGAGTTGACGCTTCAATGCTGACGTAAGGGTTTGTGAGATCAACTTCAAACACGAAAAGTTTCATGGCCTGAGAGGATGTTGCGACATAACTTATTTCAGTCGCGATCACACCCTCTGTAACTTCATAAGTGGTGTCTGTAACTATGTATTCAAACAAGCCTGTCCCCTTGACCAGTTTATCACCGATAATAGTCAGCGGAATAGCAGGGGATAAGGCATTAGCAACATTGATTAACTCTACCGAAGACATCCCATGATAAAAAGCCGGATTGTAAACTCCTGCCAAACGACAGGTTTTATTAAATCCACCATTGTCAGCAAGCTCTTCTATCATCGTTTCCGGCATAAAATCATCAGCAATAATATTTCCCGAACCACCATACACCTTTTCAGCAATCACCGAATTCCGGACAAAGAAATCAGCATTGTTAAACAAGGCAATATCTTCATTGAAGTTTCCTGATATTACCGAATTATAGATATTCAGTTTACAAAACTGATCGTTCAGTCTGACTCCCCCACCATCAGCAAGTACTCCTGCATTCCGGTTTACAGTAGAACTGATTATATCCAATCGGGCTGCATTTTTCGACTGGTTATTGGCGTACAAGCTGATTCCTCCGCCACCGTTGGTTTCCCGGTTGGTTTCATTCCCGTAAACCGTACAATTAATCATAACGCCAACGGATTTTTCCCGGCCATAATAACCGGCTTTATGTCCGGCTTTATTATGATTAATCGTTGTATTATAGAGGTAGGTTTTGGATGGATATGATGCGTTAAAAGCATATATGCCACCTCCCACTCCTCCTATTTCGTTGTAAGCAATGTTGCAGTTAAAACACGTAACAGTAGAGGCATCATTCCATAACCCTCCTCCATTTACTGACCCTGTATTTCTTTCAATCGTGCAATGGTGTAATGTCACTTCAGCACCAGAAAACACATAAATTCCCGGGGTATGATAAAGTGATTCATTCTCTGAAATCTCGCACTGGATTATTTCTACCGATGATTTACCTATGATGATGGCGCCTCCATTAAAACGCGGATAATTCAACCCGTTAACCATTACATTTCCCGACTCATTTGTTCCGGCTTTGCCTCCTGTAATGATAAGGTTATTCAGTTGAACCTTTTCATCATTTTGAACAGGAGCTGTGATGGTTACCACATGAAAAAACCGTTTACCTGTTACAGTTCCACTCAGGATGGTCCTGTTATCCTTAACCGGGACATCGCCATGTACCGGATCAACAGGATATCCTCCTTTTATACTGATATTTTGTTTTATTTCAAATGTTCTGTCTTCGTCCAGACTTCCTCCTGTTATCTTTGACACCGGAGTATAAGTACCTGCTGCCAGGTGAATTACATCTCCGCTTTGCGCCTGCATTAAGGCATTATCAAGTGTTGTCGCGGTTTGCCAACCCATACCGTCGGCATGTAACAAACCAGAAGTTTTAACAAAATAATCTCTTGCCTGTATGTTCATCACCAGCAATGCTGAAATCACATACAAGAAAATCTTTCGACAATCAATTTTTCTATTTTCTTTCTGTACCTTCTGCATTGCAAATCTCTTTTACTTCATCCGGCAAATCTTTTCAAGTCTTTTGGGGACATCAGTATTTTCCATCATCCCGCTAAACATTTCCGACCCGACACCAATCGCAAATACAGGAACCGATGCTCCTGAATGGTTTTTGGTTGTCCAGCCGATATTCGCATGCTTGTTGATAATTTCAATTGCCAGCATGGCCAAAGGTTCATCTACTGAATAAGTTGTTACGATTTTTTTTGCTGTTTTGATAACGAAAGTTTCTTCATAACACACTTTCAGTCTTGCTTCATCTCGTTTCGAAATTTTTATTTCCTTCCAGAAACCCATATTATCTTCCAGTAATGTAACAACATGCTCCCAGAGCACTCCTTCCGGATACCGGCTGTGCAGGTCGTTGATCAAGCCAGACAGTTTACCCAACGATGCCTTCTGTTTATCAAGACTCTGCAAATGCAGATTCGATCCAACAGTACCAAGAGCAAGTCCTCCTGTCTCATGATCTGAAGTCAGAATAATCAAGGTTTCTTTGGGGTGTTGCAGATAAAAATCGTATGCCAATTGTATACATTTATCCATATCAATCATTTCTTTGATTACAGTTGCTCCATCATTCGGATGGGAGCCATGATCAATACGTCCGCCTTCTACAACCAACATAAAACGACTGGCTTTATTTGTTTTAAAATAATCAATCGCCGAAGTGGTCAACTGCTCCAGTGTCAGATCTTCTGGGGATCTGTCGATGGCATAAGGCAGTGCAGTTCCCGGATAGCTCCGGTCAGGAATCAATACGACAGGTTGGTTATATTTTTTTTCATTTTTATACTGATTTAGTCCTTTATAAACCTCATAACCATTCGCTGATAATACATCCAGCAAATGTGGATCATTCGGATTCTGCGGATTAGTGTAAGATTTAAAGCCCGCACCACCGAGAAAATTCACAGCTGATTTTGCTGCCTGAACGCCAATTTCGTAATACATACCCCGGCTATCAGCATGAGCATAAAAAGAAGAAGGAGTTGCATCGTCCACACTGGTCGAAGTAATGACTCCTGTCATCCATTTATTTGTTTTTGCTTTATGGATGATTGAGTACACCGGTTCATTTTTAGCGTTTAATCCAACAGCCTTATTATTTGCTTTGTACCCGCTGGCTAGCGCTGTTCCACCTGCTGATGAATCGGTAATATAATGAGATGCCGAACGTGTTTTCACAATTCCGGTCACAGGAAAATGAGGAAAAAGCAACTTGTCTGTTAAATCCGACACATCAGCTGACTGATAAAGAGAAGTGGCAGTGATGTGGTTAAATCCCATCCCGTCACCAATGAAATAAAATACATATTTCGGTGCTTTCCCGGAAACTGTAAAACTCAGTAACAGGAACAACAAACCGGTACAAATCTTTCTAAAATACATGTAAAGTTTTCTTTATATATTTTATGATGTACCGGAAAAAACATTTCCGGTACATCATAAATTCTTTAATTATTTAACACAAGCTCCAATCGATGTTTTTCCTTCACGAGTTTTACCAAGCTGGTCGAAGGTAGTCACATTGTCAGGTATCACCGGTTCAAAGTTCAATCCCAGTGTTGACAACTGAGCAGATGTCATGCCCAGGGTTTCGGCTGGATTCGCACTACCTGTCAGCAGACAAGTATATCCGACACCGCCGTTATTGGCAAAAACTCCCAACATAGTTGCCGGATCAAATGCCTGTCCCGATACTTCGCTACCACTTCCATCGTAAACCAATCCTGAGATAACCGAATACGTTTTATTGTAGTTTACGGATGCCGGCGCATAGATGTCTCCAACATTTCCTCCACCAAGATTACCAGATACGATTGAATTATAAATATTAAGTGTACAATTTGCATCATTTACCCGGATACCCCCGCTTGGATCAGCAGTTCCAACAGAAACATTACCGGTGATGGTAGAACTGATTATATCGAATCGTGTCGTTGTTGCATTGGCATACAAGCAGATACCTGCTCCTGAATTAGTGGCATGAGTCGAATTGTTGCCATAAACAGTACAGTTAACCATCAAACCAACGGAGTTCTCACGACCGTAATAACCTGCTTTGTGCGCAGCATAGTTGTTATCAAGCGTTGTGTTGAACATGTATGTTTTAGAAGGAACTGACGCATTATAGGCATATATACCTCCACCAACACCAGAGTTACCATTAAATGATATTGCTGAATTTATGAAATACACAGTAGAACCATCGTTCCATATTGCACCTCCGTTAGCGCCACTTGCACTGGTGCCAGTATTCTTATCTAAAGAACAGTTGGTAAATGTAACCTGTGCTCCCGAGAAAATGTAGAAGCCCGGAGTATGGTAATCCGCTTTATTTTCGTGGATACGACAATTCACAAACTCAACAACCGCTCTCGCGATGACACCGGCTCCACCATTTAAACGAGGGTAATTCAACCCGTTGATACTTAAATTAGCCGTACCACTGGCAGCTGATTTTCCACCGGTGATATTGATATTTTCAAATTTTATTTTGAGTCCTTCTTCCACCGGAGCTGTAACTGTAATAACATGGTAAGCAAACTGACCGCTCATATTTCCGCTCAGGGTAGTAACATGCAGGGCAGGATCGGCTGTTGCACCTGTTGTTGCATTAGCAGGATAACCTCCTGTAAGTGTAATATTCTTCTTGATTTCAAAGGTCAGGTCACCGGGAGTAGCTTCATTTCCCCCTGTTGCAATAACAGTCGGCTTATACGTACCCGCCGCGATATGAATTTGATCTTTGGTTTCAGCTAATGCCAGTGCATTGTCAAGTGTAGTTGCTGTTTCCCAGCTTAAACCATCATTTGTTGGACTTCCATCAACCTTTACGTAAAAATCAGTCGACACATCTGGCAGAGGATCACCTGCTTCCTGTTTGATGATGATTACATTTTCATATTCCTGCGTAATCCAGGCGGTCAAGCGTGCTATACGAACCGATGTCGTCGGATTTTTCGCTATTGAAAAAGAAACAGAGTCGGGTTCAAGACCTTGTTTGGTATTCACTGTTACCCATTCTGCATCCGCTTTAACCCTCCAGGGAAGATTGGAGGTGAGCATCACTTTATAATCGGCGGCATCTTTACTTACATATACTGTATCTGCTTCGCCAAACACCATATTTGGGTCTTTGGGTTTGAAACTACCCAGATCTTCTTCAACACAGGAAAAAGTTCCAAGGACAATTAGTCCTAGTATCAACCGGAAAAGATTCATTTTTTTCTGAAGTATGTTCATAATATAAAACATTATTAGATTCCTGATTTTAATTATTCGAGATGATCAATAAGCCGTTTGCCACTGCCCGTTCCTTTCCTCCATTATCCGAAGGCCAGTTTCTCACTTCAAACCTGCCGTCGGTAAATTCGGGTGTATTTCTGATGAAGAAGGTTGTGGAACCACCACCGTCCAGATTCACCGAATTATAAGCTCCCAGGGCCATCATACATTTGCCCAGTTCCTCAAATAACATCCCGTTTGAATGCCAAAAATTACGACCATCCACTGCAAGCATATAAACTTTGGTACTATCACTTGACACGCCTATGCAAGTTCTGGGTTCGATGGTTGTGTCTGTTTGTGTAACCAGTGCACTATCACGAACCAGCCAGTATAATCCACCGACTGCTTCTTTGATATTATCTTTAACATCCGGGTAAGATGTCTGATCACCAACAATTGCCTTTTTATCTTTAGTAATCGCGAAGAAAGTACGGTTGGCATCCTGAAATGCTGTTTTAATCGCTACACCGTTTTTATAGAAAATACTCCTGGGTTGCCCGGTAGAAGTATTAAAAAAGTCAGCATTTGTACCTCCATAGACTTTATGACCAGGTTGGTCTACAAAGGAAGCCTGTACGGTCATCGGCTGCATGGCAAAAACAGTTTGGTTATTCGGAGAAGAAGCTTCGACACTCACTGACGGGTCGGTCAGGTCGACTTCAAAAATGAAAACCTTCATGGCAATTCCTTTCATCGATATATATTTGATTTCAGTTGCCTGCACACCACTAGTTACCGTATAGGATGTGTCGGATGAAATATGTGCGAACAAATCCGTGCCTTTAACCAGTTTAGCTCCTGTTTCTGTTTTGGGAACAGCCTTATAAACGGTTTGTGTCTCCGGTTCCTCACAGGCAAACAAGCCCGCGAAGAATAAAAGCAGAAAATATAATTTAATATCTTTCATGATACAATAATTTTAAATCTTTTATTAATAATTCGGGTTGGGAGTCAGATTAGGATTCAGTTGCAACTCTCTTCCCGGAATCGGGAGTACATGTTGATGAGGCAGTAATTCGAGCACACTTGCCGCTTTTCCTGTTCTTACATAATCGTGATACATGAAATTTTCGGCAATCAGTTCTTTCTTCCTTTCCAGTAATATGGCATCAATATAAGCATCATCGGTTGCCGGGAAAATATCAGTCAGTCCTCGGAAACGTCTCAATTCGTTAAGTCTGCCAATCCCGTTATTACGTCCCTGACCTTCGGCACTGATTAAATACATTTCAGCCAGTCGGGAAATAATAATCGGATCTCTTCCTGCTTGTCCGCTCGGGTATTTATTGATACAATTGCTTCCTGAAACCGTAGTTACAGAGATTTCTTTCCTTTTATCAGTCGGTTCGTACATGTCCATGACCGCCTGCGGAGGTCTGTACGCATACTGTCCTTTATTAGGATGCGCATAAGTATAGAATAAATCTCCGAGATTGTTCCCTGATTCAGAGGCGATATTTTCGAAGGCAAAAATGATTTCCGTATTCAGCACTTTTCTGAAAATTTTGTCGTATGAATCCAGTTTATATTTCGGTGAAGTGATTAGCTCCTCGGCAAGGGCAGCTGCCTCTGCTTTTTTACCGGCACTCAGCAAAACACGCGCTTTCAGGGCTGTGGCTGCATCTTTAGAAACATAATAGTAACTCGATGAAGTTCCCAATAAATTGATGGCCACGTCCAGATCTTCTTCGATGAAATTCCACACATCGCTGATCGGGTCACGGAATACCAGATCCAGTGTGTTTTTGCGGATGATGGGCACATCACCCCAACGAGATGCGAGACAGAAATAGATATAAGCTCTGAAATAATGTGCTTCACCTTTGACAGTATTTCTGATTGCCAGCGACGAAGACATGTTTTCTGTAATTGATATGAGGTTATTTACCTGATATAATGCTGAGAAATATCCGTTCCAGCTACTGGCAATATATCCATTTAAAGGGTTTAAGGTTCCATATATCAAGTCCTTCGGGTTACCTGAACTCGTAGAAAGTGTTCCTCCCAGGATATCGAAGAAAATAAATGCTCTTTCTCCCGGGTCGTTTTGTACGGAATTATACATCCCCAAACGCAATGCTGGCAAGTCCTTTTCTGTCACCGCATCCGGAGATACGGCCGAGTGTGAAAAGATATTTAATGAATCGGCACAAGAGGAGAGAATTAATGTGCTCAATAAAATCCCAATTATATTCTTTTTCATGATTTATTTCCTTTTAAATATTAGAAACTAATGTTGGCTCCAAAACTGATTGAGCGTGGCTGCGGGACATTCAACAAGTCAACACCACTCAGACGTGGGTCAGATTCCGTACTAACCTCAGGGTCATAACCTGAATAACGGGTTAGCAACAGCAGGTTTTCTCCCTGCGCATACAATCTCATACCCTTAATATTTAACTTTGTCAGGTATTTATTTGGAACATTATAGCTGAATGTCAGATTGCGTAACCGGATAAAAGAGCCGTCCTCAAGCCATCTGTCGGAATTCTTATCATTGTTTGTATCACTATTAATCGCTCTCGGATATTTATTGCTACTACCCGGGCCTGTCCAGCGTTTCTCCACATAATCTTCCAGTATAGCAAACCTGCCTCCCAAACGAGCAATGGTCGTTCCCTTCCGCTGATTGTACACCTTATTTCCATACATATACGTCATAAAGATATCCAGTTGGAATGCCTTATATTTGAATGAGTTGTTCCATCCTCCAAAAAAATCCGGTGTTGGTGCATCCATGACCTGGCGGTCATTGTCATTAATAATATTGTTTCCATCAACATCCAGCCACTTTACATCACCGGCTCTGATACCGAGGTCATAAAATTCCTGTGGCACTTCACCGTCGTACTGATAGATTCCTTCCATCTTAAAGAGATAAAAAGCCCCGAGTTCCTTACCTACCTGCAAAGCACGGTTAGCCCCAATCGACATGGGTTTATCGTCACCAAGCAACGAGGTTATCTTATTTTGATTGGTGGCAATATTAAACTGAGAAATCCAGTTTACACTTCCAATCCTGAAATCAGTATTAAGGCTGAACTCAAGCCCCAGGTTGCGCATAGATCCGATATTACTCATGATGCTTGTCATACCTGTAGTTGCATGTATCGGTTTACTATACAAAAGATTATTCGTATTTTTCAGATAAGCATCTACAATTAAGTTTACACGCCCCTTGAGAAATTCCATATCCAACCCTACGTCGTACTGATCTGCTGTTTCCCAGGTAAGTTCGTTATTACCGAAAGATGTAACAGCGATACCACTGACTTCTCCGTAATTCTTTCCTCCCGACATCAGCGACTGATACGCATAGTTTCCAATTCCATCCTGGTTCCCCGTTTTACCGTAACTAACCCTGAATTTCATATCTACTCCGCTGTCCTTCATAAAATCCTCTTTCGAAACATTCCAACCCAGCGAAGCTGAAGGGAACCATCCCCAACGGGTTTGAGGGGCAAACTTGGATGAACCGTCGGTACGCAGTGTTAACGTCATAAGATACTTTTCCATATAGGCCATGGTGGCACGACCAAAATATGATTCCATCGCAAATTCTGACAAACTTCCACTGGCATCGTAAATTTCTGACGCCACAGAAAGTACATCAAACGCAGGAGAAGGAAATCCGCGACCATCAATCATGGATGTATTGGTCGCTGTTTGCTGGAATGAATGACCGAGCATCACCCCAAGGTTAACTTTACCAAAAACATCGTTATAATTCATGACATTCTCAACCAGGGTGTTTTTATTTAACCTGTTGTACTCAATAATACGACCGGCACCCGTACTATATGGATGTTTCTCGTTATAATAAGTGTAGTCGTAAGTATAACTAACATCACTATTAAAGGAACTTTTCCATGTAAATTTATCGTTAAGTTTCAACATGGCATGGAAATTTCCGAGATAACGGTAGTTGTCGAAATACGCTGTTTGCTCATTCAGGATCTGAACCGGGTTGTGAAACAAAAGTTCATCGGTTCCTCCCAAATAATAAGATCCATCTGGTTTTATCGGACGATCAAAAGGACGTTGTTCAATAGCTCTGGCCAGAATCGTACTTCCCAGGTTAGCCCCCGGAACCTGGCTGTTCTTTAAGTAGTTTCCACTCACGTTTGCCCCCACTTCTAACCATTTCCTTACTTCGTGGCTGATTTTTGCTTTCAGGTTAATCTTTTGAAGGGCGTTTGTTTTGATAATACCCTCCATACTACTGATATTACCTCCAATGTAATAATTGGTTTTGTTTACACCTCCGGAGAAAGAAATATCACCATTAAAGGCATGTCCGGTTTGGGTGATATAAGACAACCAATCGGAATCAGGCAAACCCTGGAAAGGATTTGAAATGGGAATTTTATAATTGGCATCACCCACATTCAATCCGTATTGTTTATTGTAATTTGTCACTCCTTCATTGTATTGCATAGTGTACATATCCGAGTCAGCAAATTTCATCTTGTTTTTATTAGCAAACTGAGAAAAACCGGTATTTATATTTAGCTTTATATCAGATCTGCCCTGTTTCCCTGATTTAGTAGTAATTACAACGACACCATTAGTTCCCCTGGATCCGTAAATAGCAGCTGAAGCAGCATCCTTTAACACTTCTATTGATTCAATATCAGTCAGGTTGAGAGTTGCCAGCGAACTCATGTCTTCACCAAAATTGAATACATTCGCATTGCTATTGGTAATAGGTATCCCATCAACAACATATAAAGGCTGGTTGCTTGCACTTAAAGATGACGCACCACGAATTGACATTCTTTCTCCGGTTCCCAGGTTACCTGAGGTAGTCCCGATAGTAAGACCTGCCACCCGACCTTCGAGGAGTTGACCCGGACTGGCAACATTCCTGATATTATTTTCATCAATCTTCACCTTCGAAATCGCGTTGGTAACCAACGACCTGCGCTGTGTTCCATAACCGATTACAACTAATTCGTCAAGTGCCTTTACGTCTTCATTCAAAATCACTTTCAGATTACTTTTACCGTCAATCTGTACTATTTCGGCGTTATAACCAATGTACGAGATATTCAGCTTTCCGTCGAGCGGCGCCTCAATACTGAATTTCCCATCAATATCGGTAATGGTACCGGCAGTTGTTCCCTCTAACTTAACAGTAGCTCCGACAATCTCCTGTCCGTTAAAATCGGTTACAACACCGGTTACCCTGATTGTGTTTTGTTTTACCGGCACTTTCTCTGCTTTTCTCAACACAATTTGTTTTCCGTCGACGCTAAAAGTAATCCCGGAACCTTCAAAAACTTTTGTCAGAACCTGTCTGACTTCTTCTTTGCTGGCATTCACGGTTACTTTCCGGTTTACATCAACAATTTGTTTGTTGTAGAGAAATCGATATTCAGTTTTTGATTCAATTGCATTTAACACTTCCTCCACGGTTGCATTTTTCATATTCAGGCTTACTGTCGAATTTTGAGCCTGTAATGAAACCGGAAAAAGATGGATTAAACCACACATGATAAAAACGAACACAGACCGACTGATCTTCAGCCTTAGAATAGGCTTTTTCATCGATGCAATTTTGTTTTTGAGCGTAAAATTCATAATGAATATTGAATTAATTAAAAATAAGGTTGATTGATGTTGTTTTATGTTTTAGTGTTTCTGTTGATCAGAAAAGATGCTGAGTGGGTTCTAAATAAATGTTTCTTCCATGATATTTTGAATGATTTGTATTAGAATTTCTTACGTAATAAAAACGGGAACAGATGCGACATCTCACTCCTCTTTTATTATGACGTATGAGCAATAAAAACCCACATAGGTAATTTAAAAATATTTTACCTATGTGGGTTTTTTATAGTTTAATACAAAAAAGATCTACCTTTTGTAAACTTCGATTTTTTCTTTGGTGAAAGCCCCGGATTCTGATTTTACCCTTTTGGTGTACTCATATCTTATCGGAGCAGAAAGTTTGAGCAGATTTAAAATTTCATCTAATGATTCTCCCTCGAATGTGGCTCGGTATAATTGAGAAGCAATATCAACATCTTTTACCGAAATCTCGACATTATACATCAATCCGATTTTCTTGAAAACATAATCCAGCCTGTCATCTCTGAAAGCAAGGACTCCGTCTTTCCATGCTATCCATTTGTAGGTATCGACGGTTGATAGTTTGTATTTATTCGACAGGTTATTAAAACATATCCGTTGGTTAGGTTGCATATCCAGTTTTCGTCTGCCGCTGATGTCTACATCGACTTTGCCGTGCACAAGCGTTACAGCTACAATGGTATCCGTTTCGTATGCTTCAACATTGAAAGCAGTCCCGGTTGCTTCTACTTTCATTTGTTCCGTATGCACGACAAACGGATTTTTTTTGTCTGATCTGACTTCAAAAAAAGCCTCTCCAGTCAGAGAAACATTACGTGACCCACTTTTAAATTCGATCGGATATTTAAGTTTGCTACCTGAATTCAGCCACACGGAGGAGCCATCGGGTAAACTGATCTTCGAACGAACACCATAAGGAGAAAACACTTCCTGATAAGCTGTTTGAGGGTTAAAATCTGTATCTCTGCTCAGCAAATAGCCCATCAACACAATTACAGGGATAAACAAAACAGCTGCAATTCTTTGCCACCATACAAGTATTTTGAAGGATTTTCCCTGAGATAAGCTGCCAGCTGCTTCTATTTTATGATGTATATCACGAATGGCACTTTCCATCTGAATCTCTTCAGGGTCGAAAGCCGGGTGCGATGATTGCCAGATGTTTATAAGTTGCCCCAGGTATTTCTTGTTATCCGGACTTTCGGACAACCATTCATCCAACACTTTTCTTTCATCATCAGTGATGTTGTTAGAAAGCAATCTGGATATCAATATGTCTATGCTGCTATTTTGCATCTTATTATACCTTACTACAACAACGACGTTTTATGAATATTTTCCCACATAATAATAACACAAATTATGAATTTAACAGAGCCAGAATAACCAACAAGTATTCTTTCAGGTGATTCCTCAGCATACTGATCGCTTTACTGATGCGTACTTCCACGGTTCTTTCCGACACTTGCAGCTTTTCTGCAATCTCTTTGTATTTTAATCCTTCGAAGCGATTCATTTGAAATGCTTCCCTGTATGTATCCGGAATAACTTCGAGTGCAACAGCTAACTTATCCTGCAGTTCACTGTATAAAACATAGTTTTCCGTATCAAGACAATCTAAATAATTAAATGTCTGCACATAAAGTTCATGATCCCGCACAACATGTTTATGCCTTAATTCATCCAGACAACTATTCTGAACCGAGCGAATCAGGAAAGACTTCAGCGATTTTTCAATTTCAATACTTTCTCTTTCCGTCCATAACTTCAGAAAAATATTTTGTACGATGTCTTCACATTTCACCTTGTCCCGCAAAATACTGCCCCCGAACAATACTAAATCCTTATAGTACTTTCGGAACAAAAGCGTGAAAGCTTCTTTGTTTCCACGTTTCAGTTCTATAAGTAAGTTTTGCTCAAAATCCATGATGTACTTTCTTTCGGGATAACAAAAAAACAGGATGTTGTATGATAAGGGTTGTGCCTTCAATATCATTTCATCCTGCAAAAATAAAAAAAGTTATCCGGAAATAACGAATTGATATTATTTTGTAATCCTTATTTAATTTTTCACACCACAGGAAGATATTTTTGTGCTATACGATTAAATGTTTCTATCTGATTGTCAATCCAATTCTGGTTATAACCAAACTCGTCTGCCATAATCTGCGCTACCACAGGTGCAGCTTCAATAGCAGCCCGGGCATCGATGACCAGCAATCTCACCCGACGGGAAAGAACATCCTCGACAGTACGGGCCATTTCTTTTCTTGCAGCCCATATTATTTCAGCAACAGTATATGGATAATCAGGATGTATCAGTGCAGCCATCATAGATTCATTGTCGATCATTTTCTTGATAGCCGGCTTATCTGACCCGTACACATAAAGATGATTTGATGTGTGTGGATTTAGTTTGTAGCCATGTATCCTGAAGAGTCTTGATTTACAAATCCGTTTAGGCAACAATTCAATCTTTATCGCCTTATCTACAGTATCTTCCGCCATTCGGCGATAGGTAGTCCAACGGCCTCCGGTAACGGTAATAAGGTTGTTTTTCGACACCACTATTCTGTGACTACGCGATATTTCTTTAGCTGTTTCTCCTTCTTTTATAGGAGCTGCTATGGGTCTCTGACTGGCAAACATGGACAATATATCTTTACGTTCCGGCTTTATCGTCAGGTATTTACCGGCTGCTTCCAGTATAAAATCAATTTCCTCATTCAATGGCACCGGCTCCATATCATACTTGTCGCTGGCAACATCTGAAGTGCCCACCACTACTTTATCATGCCAGGGCACTGCAAACAACATACGGCCGTCAGCTGCATCCGGTATTAACAGAGCACGTTTTCCCGGCAGGAATTTACTGTCCAGTACCAGGTGTACTCCCTGACTCGGTTGTACCATTTTACGTTTCAGAGGAGCATCCATCGAAATTATATTGTCTACAGAAACTCCGGTGGCATTGATTACGCATTTAGAGTTTACCCGGTAAACCTTTTCTGTTTCCATGTCTTTCACTTCTACCCCTGAAACTAACCCTTTTTTATCATGTAAAAGACCGATTACACGCATATAATTCACCGGACATGCACCCTGTTCAATACACGACTGCGCGAGGTTTACCGCCAGACGGGAATCATCAAACTGGCCATCATGATACACGACACCACCCCGCAGTCCCTCCTGTTTAATGGTCGGAATATATTTCGCAACTAATCTTGTTGAAATGGGAGCCGAACGGCCCAATCTTAATTTTCCCCAGGAAATGATATCGTATAAAGTCAACCCGATGGTATAAAGAAAAACCTCGAAACGGGTATAATTCGGTATGACAAAAGGCAGATTTCTTACCAGATGAGGAGCATTGCGACGCAGACGGCCTCTTTCAACGGATGCCTCCCTAACAAGCGCCACATCTCCGCGTTTTAGATACCTGACGCCTCCATGCACCAGTTTCGTACTGCTACTGGACGTATACTTGGCAAAATCGTGTTGTTCGAACATGGCAACACTAAACCCCCGAAGCGCTCCGTCAAGGGTTACACCCAATCCCGTTGCACCTCCCCCAATAACAATCATGTCCCACACTTTGTTATTATCGGCAATTTGTCTGATTAATTTTTCCCGTTGCATGTTAATATCTGATAATTATAGATTTATAATAAGATTTATTCAAAAAGCAAATATAATCAAAACAATTCGCTTGTGTGACTCTTGTTCATAAATCTGAATACTATTCTCTAGTTTCAATCGGATATACGATTTAAATATTCAACATATGTATTCCCAAAACAATCTGTAACAACAACCTTAACCTCTGATTTATTGTCCTTTGGTGTATAATAAAACAAGTTAGAAGTCTTTGCCGGTTCTAGCTTTGGCTTTCTGGCCGGTTTTTGCGCACCAAGATAAAAATCATACGCATCAGGGTCATAGCCGGTTGTATTTGTCATTTTACCTTTATAATTTCCGGCTTCATATACCTCAACTTTCCAATCCTGACTATAATTCCACACATGTGCAACAACACTTTTGGGTAGTTCCGGCACCGAACCGGCAGGGTAAACTTTCATCTGATAGTCTTTTGACTGTCCTGTCGATTTATAATATTGATTTACAAGCTGATTACCCTTGATTTCAAACACGCCATATCCATTGGGACAGCCATCAACATTGAAGTCACCTGCCCATGAATTTCCCATGGTCGGGCTCAGGGTATAATCTACAATATCTTTTGCAACAACCGCTTTATTCATCCGGTGTGTATGTCCTGAAACAATTAAAACCTTGTATCCTTTCAGTATTTTGACTAATTCAGCCGTATTATTTAAAATCTTTTTTCCGTCTCTGCGATATGCCGGCGAATGCATGCTGATGATAATCAGCTTCTCCTTATCTACATATTTCAGATCTTGTTGCAGCCAATCCAATTGCTCCCTCGAAATCTCTTCTTGATAATCGGGACGTGTATTGTAAATGATGTTGTCCAATGCAACAAAATGGCAATCACCACGGTTGAAAGAATAATATGTTGGTCCGAAATGAGACTCAAAATTATGTGAAGATTCATAATCATTTCCTTTGACCGTTTGATCGTAATCGTGATTCCCTATTACCTGATAAAACGGGAAAGTCAGTTGTTCAAAGGCCTTTGCATAATCCGGATACATCTTCGGTGCATCCCAAAGCAAGTCGCCGGCTGTCATCCCGATAAATGTCACGTCATCCGGATAGCTGCTTTTTAAAGTTTCAATATCAGGTATTGTTTCTGCTGTAAAACGTTTCATATCAGCCGGAATTTGCGCCTGCGGGTCAGCCATAACAACGAACACCAATTTTTTATCTTTCTCCTTCTTTATCAGTGTGAAATTTATAGTAATATCAGAAGTTGTTCCTTTTATAGATTTGTAGAACCGGGGTATATTACCTTTGTGAGGTATATCATAATCAGCCGGAACAGAAATAAAAATATGTTTTGCAAAATTCATGCTTTGCATCGTATATTCTCCTTTAGCATTGGTTGTAGCCACCTGATAACCATCACTTACCACAACATTGGCAATACCAGTATTTTCAGGAGTCGACACCTTACCTGAGACGGTAAACGAGACTAAGGTCGTTTGTGCATGCAAACCGGTCGTAAGTAGTCCGCACAAAAACACAAATAAAGCAAAGTATCTGATTGAATTCATTTTGATAATAAATTTATATTCCGATGAAATTATTCTCTCAAATTTACACAGATTAATTACTTAACACACTTTCGGGTAAAACACTGACCATCAACCAATAAAGAAACGACATACACACCTGCCGGAAGGTGATTTACACTGATACTCCTTTCCGAGCCGGTTAATCCTTTCTGTTTCAATTTTCGTCCACTCATATCCGAGACACTAATAGCAATACCGGGAATACCGGGAACAGTTTTAACTTCAAAACAATCGTTTAGAGGGTTGTAATAGACCTGCACATCCTGCTCATTCAAAATTGATTTCACATTTGTTGCTGTAGTAGTTACCTGTTTCACGTCCGATGCATTCGAAACACAGATACCATCGGTAGCCCGGATTCTGTAATAATAGGTTTTATTTTCCTCAAGTCCTGTTACTACATGTGACGTACCGGAGACTCCTACGCTTTGATATCCCGGTACAACATCAATAGTCTTTCCTTTTATATAAATGTTACCGATACGACTGGTTCCTCCACTAGTTACAATATAGGAAGATGCACCTGACGTACGTAAAGAGGAAGTCATTATCCATCTTACCGAAACATTCTCCTGATTGTCACATGCTGATGGTAAAGTCAGGTTCGTCAGTATGCTTGTAGTGCCATAAGCAGCGTTAGGCATAACCAAATCACTTTGGGGAACATCAATCCAGGAACTTGTATTGCCTAAGCGATACTGAACTTTCATATTTTTGGGGCCATTGGCAGAAGAGTATTGCCAGGAAGAAAGGGCTAAGCCGGAAAAGCCGGTTGTATTTACATCAACCCGGAAATACTTTTTATACACCCCGTCTTCCCAACCTGTAGAAGAAATTGCATAGGGATTGGATTCCGTCCCATTTCCTGCACCATAGGGAATTGCATTTGTTGCATTCCCGGTTGCCGTACAGGTAATAAATTTATTTTCATTGTTGGATGAAAAAACATTCGGGTTAGCTACAGTACCCGCCGCATAGATTTCAGGGAATGTCCAGGCTGCGATAACAGTTGTATCCATTATCGCAAAACGTTCATTTTCAGAAACATCCAACAAATAATGAGTGGCATTGGGATGTGCATTCCATGAAACGGTAAAACCGGTTGCATGAACATCAGATGCCTCGTTAGCAACCGGACCGGCAGCAATATGGGGTTCACCCGTCAGCCACACATCATCAATCCGGATGCTGTTGGTCGATCCGGGCTGTTTTACAAAGCGTAATCCCAGACCTTTAACCGCGGCATCATCAGGCAAATTAATCACGGGGCTGCGATACCATCCGGAAGGTTGAAATATTTCATTGAACAAAAAGAAAAGCTGAACCCAGGCTGTACCGTTCCAATAATACACTTCTAAATCACTCCTGATATCCGCACTGGTTTTTCTGTATCCAAAAGTCAATTGAATATTTCTGAAATCAGAAGCATCGATTCCATTGATTGCAAAGCCCGTGTCTGAACCGGATTCCGCACCCGGGAAATATATATTGTTACTTCCAGAGCATTCTGGATAAGGAGGTATTTCCGCTACACTTACATAGGTTCCTCTTACATCAGGTTGATTAAGTGAACCACCTGAACTTATGGTTATATCTGAATTATGCCATCCTGTCCATACCAATACCGAAGGAAACGGGTCGGTTATAGGGGCCGATTCTCCCATGCTTTCTGTAAAGAATACCTGCCGATTGTTGTTTTTATCAGGAGTTTCATTCAAATACTCTGTATAGATATTTCCAAAATGATCAGTAACAACCACTTTTATTTCTGCCTTTGAATCTTTAGGAGTATAGTAAAACAATGTTGGTGTAGTAGCAGGTTCAGAACCCGGTTTTCTGGCCGGTTTTGACGAACCGATATAATAATCGTAAGCAACAGGATCATAGCCGGTTGTTTTAATCATATTTCCTTTAAAAACACCATCTTCATATATTTCCACCTTCCAACCGGGAACATAATTCCACACATTAGCAACAACACTATTACTGAGGGTTGTTACCGCACCAACCGGG
>JARKQF010000232.1 GCA_029973975.1 Paludibacter sp. | reverse complement strand
GCAATATACCCGTTGGAATCAAAAATTACGCCAGACCCCACCCCTTTTTCGATAAGTACTTTCTGGTCAAAAAAGTCCCGCACATAGGCCTTGTTGGTAATACCGACAACAGCCGGGCCGACGTTTTTGACAGCTTGCACGACAAACGTATTGCGGGCGGTTGAAAGAACATTATCTTGGATTGGTGGTGGTGACAGATTAGCTACTGATGCCGCATTGCCATTGTTAATCTTCGTCGTTGCGAAAGCCGTAAGTGTGAAAAGAATGACTGTCAAGAAAAACTTTTGTTTCACCATTTTGCCTCCTTCAACGGTAATAGGAATCTAAAAAAAAACCTGGAGATAATTCCAGATCGTAAAATGGTCAGTTTATATACTGTTTTTGGAAACATCAATTATCTGGTGCGACTCCAAGGTTCGATTCAGACAGCGTAAATCTATATCAAACTTCCGGAAGTGTTGTTTTAGCACTCGGGCCTCTGGAGTGCTAATAATTTTATATTATTCATCTTCGGCGATTCGATCAACCATGAAAAAAAACGATTATAAAATAATTTTTGACGGCTTGGGCGATGACGGTGAAATTTCTTGATTATACATAATAAGATGTGCTTTTTCTTTGGTATTTTACGATCTTGATCTTGAGCCACCTGTACTGTGAATAGTCGGTTTTATTCGCATAGAGAGTATGTGTTTTTATTTTCTCCCAAATAGTTCGAAGCAGGTACAAACGGAATGTTGAGGTTGTACCCCTGTCTGTTCAAGATAATACCTTTGATAATTACAAGCTCTTCATGAACTCTCAGCTCGGCGGCAATCTGGGCATAGGTATACTGCTTACCCGCACAATCTAAAAAGGCGCTGCTGTCAATAAGCAGCTGGGCGGTGAAATAATTTGCCTCAAGCTCGTAAACATCTATTGTGTTATATATATCATAATCACTCATCAAACCGGCTTTGGCTTGGCTACGGTGCAACTGGTCATGACCCAGTTCGTGGGAACAAATGATCGTCTGTTCGGTTTCATCCGAGCGGGAACTGATGGCAATAAACCTGTTTCTGCAAATATATTTATAAAACCCCTTAAGATGTTCAAAATCGCCATATCTTACTAAAACGTTAAGATTCTCGGCGATTTCAAAAGGGTTTCGTGTTTTAAACCGGCGGACTAGACCATCGGCGTGCCTGATTATGTTATCCATAATACAATCACTCAAAAGCCCAACACTACTTACTGCTTCAACCTTTTGCGCCCGTACTTCTTATTATTTTTCTTGGCTTCAAAATACATTTCGGTAACTGTCCGGAAAAAATTGTCCTTGTCCGCCTCGGGAAGTTCGCCACCGGCAAATAATGCTTTTACATCACTTAATATTTCCTGAGCCTGGCGCTTCCCAGAATAACCATACTGCTCGTCGACCTTTTGGATGAAACGACCATCCGTTCCGATCAGATAATCAACGGATACATTGAAGACTTCGGAGATTTTGCGGAGCGTTTCTTGCTTTTTGGGGAAACGATTGTTGGCTTCATAATAGCCGATAACCCGGTCCGAAACGCCAATCAAACTACCCAGTTCAACCTGAGTCATATTAGCCGTCTCGCGAAGATTTTTCAGCCTATCTCCGAACAGCACATTCGCACACCTCCTTAGAATGGCTGATTCGAGTATAACAAATTGTTCGATAATGGTCAACAATATTAGAACAAAAAGTTCGATTGACGGGAAATGTGATGTTCGCTTAGAATAATTTATAGAACAAAACATTCGGAGGTGAAAGCAAATATGCGAGTGAAAAATGCCAAATTTAAAGAACTTAGAAAAAAGGCCGGGTACAATCAAGCTGAATTAGGGAGGGAGCTGGGCATAACCAAAGATTATGTCAATGCCATTGAGAACGGAAGGCAGTCGCCGGGATTTGCTTTGGCCAAACGTATCGCCGATTTTTTCAGTGTTACGGTGGACGAA
>JARKQF010000207.1 GCA_029973975.1 Paludibacter sp. | reverse complement strand
AAGGAGATACACTCTATTCAATCGCAAGAAAGTATGGCATAACCGTGAATACCCTGAAAAGACAAAACAAACTCACCGGAGATAAAATCCTTCCCAAACAAAAACTAATCATCACGGAACAGGCTGGTTAAGCTGCAATTTCCACAAGTTATATGTGTCAATCATCTTCATTCACATTTTTTAATATATGAATATATGTACATATATTGCATCGTATTGATTAATGTATTACTTTTGCAGCATCGAAAGAGTGGAAAACGGATTCCCCCTTGGAGAAGGGGGCAGGGGGATTGAAGAAAGCGAATAGCAAATAACTAATAGCGAAGAGCGGAAAAGGGAAAGCGAAGAGCGAATAACTAATAGAGGGAAATTCAGGAGTTAGGAGTTGGTGCGACCGTAGACCGTAGACATTCAGACTTTATAGACATAAAAAACAAAATGGAAAAAATAATCATCATCGGCGGAGTCGCCGCAGGAGCAACAGCAGCCGCCAAGGTACGCAGGCTGTCGCCGGAAGCCAATATCATCATGTTGGAGGCCGGACCAGATATTTCATTTGCCAATTGTGGCCTGCCTTATTACATAGGAGGCGACATCAAAAGCCGTTCGAAACTCATTCTGCAAAGTCCGGAAAGTTTCAATGAACAATACAATGTAGAAGTACACACCCACACCATGGTTACGGCCATCGACCGGACGAACAGAAAGATTATGGCTTTGGATGTGCGCAACGGGGAAACCCGGACATACGAATACGACAAACTAATACTTGCTCAGGGTGGACGCCCTGTAAAACCGGAAATACCGGGAGCGGATGCAGAGCATGTATTTTCGTTGTGGACACTGGAAGACATGGATAACATCCACCGCTTTATCGAGGAAGAAGAACCTGCAACCGCAGTTGTTATCGGAGGCGGATTCATCGGACTGGAAATGGTGGAGGCTCTGGTCAAAAGAGGCATGGAAGTCCACGTGGTGGAAATGATGCCACATGTAATGGGCATTATGGATCCGGAAATTGCTGGATTTATTCAGCAGGAGATGCTTTCTTATGGCGTAAAAATACACACCAACAAGGGCGTAACTGCCATCAACCCTAATTCAGTAAAATTAAATGACGGTACGGTATTAAAATCCGACATGGTCATCATGTCGATAGGTGTTCGTCCGACCCTGCAATTAGCGAAAGATGCCGGACTATCTATTGGAGAAGCCGGAGGTTTATTGGTTGACGAATACCTGCAAACATCCGACGAGAATATTTATGCAGCCGGCGATATGGTGGAGATCCAACACCGGGTATCCGGAAAGAAAGTCAGAATTCCGCTTGCCGGTCCGGCCAACCGCCAGGGACGCATTGCCGCCGAGAATGCCCTCGGAGGGAAACATCCGTACAAAGGAGCTACCGGAACATCCATTGTGCGGGTGTTCGAAGCAGTGGCCGGCATTACCGGACTATCGCTGAAACAGGCACGGACAGCCGGCCTGCCTGCCGACGCAGTAGTAGTACACAAAGAACATCATACATCTTATTACCCCGGAGCTGAAAACGTAACGGTCATGTTGGTGTACAACACCGAAACCGGAGCCGTCTTAGGTGGACAAACTGCCGGATACAAAGGCGCCGACCGCAGATTAGATGTGATTGCCGCAGCCATGGCAGGCGGATTAACTATCCACGACCTGGCCGATGTGGATTTTGCCTATTCTCCCCCACTCGGCACCGCCAACGATGCCATGAATATGGCTGCTTACACGGCTGAAAACAGAAAGACAGGTTACAGTCCTTCTGTTACCGTTGCTGAACTGGACGAACTAATCAAACAAATCAATCCTGTGGTGATAGACGTCAGGGATATGTTCGCCTTCGATAAATCAAACATTCAGGGATCCTACAACATCCCCCTGGAAGCATTACCAGAACAATTGCAAGCCATTCCCAAAGAACTGAATATCATCGTGTATGATGAAACCGGCAAGAAAGGTCACCAGGCACTGAGGATGTTAAAAGGTGCCGGTATCGATAAAGTATGGAATATCTCGGGCGGGCATATTTCGATGCAGCGACATGCCGTGGCAGTTGGTTTTGAAACCATCCAGTTGCCTCTGTTACCTTTGAAAGAAAAGAAAATCGGAACAATTAAAGAAGACGAACAAGAAGAAGTTAAAACTGCTAATGAAAAACAAAGTTCCGACAACAACACGCCACTCGTAGTAGATGTCCGCACTCCGGGAGAATTCCACGGAGGCGCTTACCCGGGCGCTATAAACATTCCACTGGATGAACTGCAAGCGAGATTAGATGAATTAGGCAATAAGGACCGTGAGATTACGCTTTACTGTGCTTCGGGAGCTCGTTCGGCCTACGCACAACGCATGCTGATGCAGCTGGGTTACAGTAAAGTGCAGAATGGCGGCGGACTGATGCACATGATGATGAGGAGATAAACAACAAAAACGGGATTGTGAATGACAATCCCGTTTTTGTTTAGTCTTGTTTGATTTCTTCAAAAACTATCATCAATTCAACCCGCCGGTTCTTATTGCGACCGGCCGGACTTTGATTGGATGCTACCGGCTTGGTGTCTCCGAAACCTTTTACAATCAGACGATTCTCATTAACTCCTTTTGAAGTCAAGTATTTCTTCACCAAATTCGCATATCCTTCTGAAATCTGAATTTTATGCAGGGAATCAGCTTTGTGCTGCGCAACCGAATCTTTCACAATTCCATCGGCAACAGCCGTTTTATTTCTGATGATGTTATCGGTATGTCCCTGAATCTCGAGGCTGAAATTGTCATTCACTTTCAACACCACCACGATCTGATCGAGTATGGCATAAGATGACTGTGTAAATTCCAAGGTATCTTCCCTGAACTGAATACTTTGCATGGCTTTTTGGAAAAGAGTTCTGACTTCTTTCTTTATCTCGGGACAACCACGATACTCTGGCAGACCCGGCACGCGCGGACAATCATCCAGATAATCCGGAATCCCATCAAAATCAGAATCTTTCGGGCAACCGCGGTGATCTACCATTTCGCGGGCAGCAAAAGGAGTATCTTTACAATCATCGCGATAGTCAGGCACACCGTCATCATCTTCGTCAATCAAACAGCCATTGATATCCACAAATCCACGGGCTTCAACCGGGGTATCGGGACATAAATCAAGATAATCGGGGACACCGTCATCATCGGTATCGAGGAGACAGCCATTCGGATCTACAAAACCACGGGAAGCGGCCGGAGAACCGGGACATAAATCGAGGTAATCGGGTACGCCATCCTGATCGGTATCAACCGGACAACCCACTGAATCGACTGCGATACCCATCGGGGTTTCGGGGCAGTTATCCATGTAATCCATCACCCCATCCTGATCGGTATCGATGGGACAACCAATCGAATCGACATGTCCACGGGCTTTGGAGGAAGAATCGGGACATTTATCGAGATAATCGGGCACACCATCACCATCGGTATCAAGCGGACAACCATCCGGTCCGACAAAAGCGCGGGCTTCTTTCGGAGTACCCGGACATAAATCGAGATAATCAGGCACACCATCTCTGTCCGAATCAATCGGACAACCACGGCTATCAACTTTTACGCCCAGCGGTGTGTTGGGACATTTATCAAACTTATCGCTGATACCATCTTTATCTGTATCCTTTTTCGTACCAATCGCATAATTAAAGCCCAGGGCGAAATTAATACGGTCGGAATTATAACCAAGCGGTAAAGAAATGGCCGGGATAACGGGATCGAACTGCTGCAGGTCAAGCCCGACATACTGGAACGGAATATAATCCGCCGACAGGAAGATATTAAACTTGCCGGTACTAAAATTAGCGCCGAATCCGAAATTGCTGGCCTTGCCATTGGTTATAGAATAGGATAAAGCCAGGTTTACCCAGTTAGCCGGACGAATATTAAACGCTGCCGTTAATTCATGCAGGAACCGATCTTCACGAAACATGCTGCGCGATAACACGCCCACACCCAGCAAATTATTCAGGATATTATACTCAGCAGACACATTCAGTTTGGGAGTCAGGTAATTACTGATACCTGGTTTATCGCCACGTGTCACTCCGAAATTATTTCTGATATCTGCGATGATACTATCAACCGGCACATCTGTACCTGTAAATTCAGGGTGACTGCTTTTCCATGCTATGGCATCGTCCTGATCAAATTTATAATTCAACTGATAATCGATAGAATTCAGTTTTCCCCAGCGCATCAGTCCCAAATCCGTAACCGCGGCTGCCAGAATCAGATTCTGAATAGGTTTGTAATGCACACCCAGATCCAGCGCACCGCCAAAACCTTCGGGTAAGATATAATCGAAGAAAGTGGCCGGTTTTTCCAGTCCGAGCCGATCATTGAGATTGAAAGGAGAAGCTTTCAGCACAGCAATATTCGCCACGGCATCCACCTGGTTGTTGGCATACGCAAAATTAGCCTGCGAAACATTCATGGCAACATAGTTGTTTCCATACAGCAATTTAGCTTTGGCGCCAAAACCAAAACGTCCGTTCACGTCCCTCGAATAGCCGAGCGCCGTTTCTGTATAGGTAGAACCACTCAGATTAAAGTCCTTAAAACTGGCCGAATATCCATCAGTCAGCTGAAAACCGTTAAAATACACATCGAAGAAACTTTTAGGCAAATCGATCAGCAGATCGGCTTTTTGGGTAACAGTAAACGACCAGAAATTGCGGTTATGACGAAACCCGAAATCCAGCAGGTTCACTTGTCCCTCGGTAAATATATTCGACATCGGACGCAACGCCGACAGCATCTGTGCCTTATCCTCCTCGATATTAAACACATGTCGCCGCGGGAATCCGGCTTGCTTGTACGTAGGAATATCCGTATTCAGGCTAAACTGCAAATTTCCCAGAAGCGGAAAATCCAGGTAGAAATTATTCATCGGCTGAAACGACGGATTATAATGATGACGCAACGGCGAATTATCCAGGAAATACATATTATTAATCAACTGTGCCTGAATGGCGCCGGCACCCAGTAAACAGAACAATACCACGTAGCGGATGGCTGTATGAATTCTTTTCATAATATTACCCTTGTTGAATAAAACTCACAAAGATAAAAAAATAATTGCATTATTAACCGATTTTTACTGATGTCATTGTTAATGAACCTGCCACAGCTTTATCATTAAACAAATGTATACCCTCGTTTTCTTCTTTTAATGCCAGCGTATACAACAAAGGCAGATAATGTTCCGGGGTAGGTATAGCAAGCTCGAACGCTTTGCCATGACAACGGTAATTAATAAGTTGTTTGTGATCACCGTTCAGGATGTATTTTTTCATTTTATCGCTGGCTTCCAAAGCCCAATCGAAAGCATAGTTATCGGCATCAAACTTATTCCAGGCCACTTCACGCAGGTTGTGAACCATATTACCACTACCAATTATAAGCACTCCTTTATTTCGAAGCGAGGCCAGCTCCTTCATTAAGTCGTAGTGATACTGAGGTGTCTGATAATAATCGAGGCTCATTTGAATTACAGGCACATCGGCCTCCGGGTATAAGTGCTTAATAACACTCCAGGCGCCATGATCGAGTCCCCATTTATGGTCTAATTCAATATTGGCGGATTTTATAAGCGATTTTGCTTCATTGGCCAGCTGCGGGTTGCCAGGCGCCGGGTACTGTACATCGTAAAGCGCTTTTGGGAAACCTCCAAAATCGTGTATGGTTTTAGGTTTCTCCATAGCCGTAACAAATGTACCCCGGGTTTCCCAATGGGCAGAAACGCACAGTATGGCGTTTGGCCTGGGTATTGATTTACCTATATTTCGAAACCCTTCAACAAATTCATTTTCTTCAATAGCATTCATCGGGCTACCATGACCAAGAAACAGCACTGGCATTTTAGGCGTACTGCTTAATGGTTCAGTAATTTTATTTAAAGAGTTAAGTTTCATAATTCCTCCTGCTAATGGTAAAATTGATAATAATTTTAAAAACTGTAACCTGTTCATTTTATTCGTATTGGATCAGCAAATTGAGATATCAATGCTCATACATGGAGCATCCTCCGGTTATAATAATTTCTTAATTATTTTGTATTGTGTTCAAATAATTTCCAGATTGCTCCATTCTTCGTTGTCTGTTTTACCAGTTTTCCATTCGCCGTAAGCTCTTCGAGCAAATTACTACTTTCGTTTCTTGAAAATCCGGAAAGCTCTGAGAATTCCTTAATTGTTAGTGTCGGATAAATGGCAAATAATGCTTCCGGTTTTTTGCTGTATTCGCTTTTTATAGCTGTTGGCACCAATTTCAGAACAGCATTTTCAAAAGCTGCATAGGGTTTTGAACCATAAACGAATGTGCTTGCTCCTTCATCGTGAATGAAAAACAAGGTAGGAAAGCCTCTGACTCCCAGTTCTCTTCCCAATTTCAAATCTTCATTGAAAAGTTCTTTTGCTTTTCCCTCATAATCAATTTTAAATTGGGTTACATGTAGCCCGACCCACTTTGCAGCGGTTTCTAAATACTCCCATTTTGCGATATTTTTTTTCTGCAGAAAGACCATCTCCCTGATCTCTCGGAGAAAGGAAATTGCTTTTTCATTATCCTGCATTTGTGCCGCTTTAAAAGCAATGGAAGGAGGATAAGAAGAATTCAGCGGATCTTCCAGCCAAACATCACCATCGATGGGCATATCGTAATAAAGACTTGCCTCATCCCAGTGGCGGGCCACGTCAGAAGGCTGACTGATACCTCCCCCGTTGTAACTCCAATCGGGCAACAAACCACCCATTCTGTATTCAATTTCAACGATGTTGCCATATTCCAGCTTCAGTTTGCGCAATTGTGGCTCTATGCCCCAACACGATGAGCAGATAGGGTCGGTGTAGTAAATAACCTTCACCGTTTTTTTTGTGAAGGTTATTTCACGGTTAGCCGCAGCATCCTCCTTATCAGCAGGTATTTCACACATACCTGTTTCCAGATCGCACAACAAGGGATTATTCTTCTCTGTCATTATGGCTATTTCGTTATGCTTGTTTTACAAATTGCACTTCGCCGGCGATTTTAACTTCATCACTCACCAGCACACCACCGGTTTCTAAAGCTGCATTCCAATTCAGCCCCCAATCCTTACGGTTTATTTTTCCGCTAAAAGAAAATCCGGCTTTTATATTTCCCCAGGGATCTTTATTGGTTCCGCCAAACTCAACATCAAGCAACACCTCTTTACTTACGCCTTTAATAGTAAGCAATCCTTTGAGTTTATACTCATCGTCGTCCACTTTTTTAAAATCAGTGCTTTCAAAAGTCATTGCCTGATGATTTTCTACATCGAAAAAATCAGCACTTTTCAGGTGGTTGTCTCTGTCGGTGTTATTGGTAAAAATTGACGAAGTTTCGATGCTTACTTTAACAGTAGCATTTTTAAAATCTTCATGATCAATTTCGGCGGTAAAGTTTTTAAATTCACCTTTCACATTGCTAATCATCAAGTGTTTTACTTTGAAGGTAAGCTCACTGTGTGTCGGGTCAAGTACCCATTTTGCTGCGTTATTTTTTACATTTTCCATTTTCTGATTGTTTTATATTGTTTACGATGCAAAGATACAACCCGACAAAAAGCTGTGGGTAATAGTTTTCAGAAGAAGGGTTGTAATTTTACGCAATGAGGTTTTGCATTTCATCGCGAAACTCGGATGGTGTTTGCCCCGATTTCTTTTTAAAAACATTGGAAAAATACGACTTTTCGTTGTAACCCAGCTCAAAACCAATTTCGGAAATGGATTTATTTGTGCTGGCGAGCAGGTTTTTGGCTTCGGTAAGTTTTCGGGTTTCAATTATCTCCGAAACGCTCTGATTCATTATCTTCTGGCAAATCAGGTTCAGGTTACGGGATGACATGAATAATTTTTCGGCATAAAATTCAACGCCCAGCGGTCGGCGAAAGTTATCTTCCAAAATTTTCAAAAAGTTTACAAAGGTTTCGTTTTGTATGATGTTATTGGCATTGTCATTTTCAGTGAGTTTTTTTCTTTCCGACTCAATCATGATAAACAGAGCGCTTAACAGATGCCTTACAATTGACAAGTCAGGTGTTGCACTTTTCATTTCCTGGTCGATGATTTCGCACATGGCGCTTAACCGGTTGAAACAAGCGCCGGTCTGCAATACCTGATTGGCATTGTTGTGGAAACTATTGTATAGCTGAAAAATGGTTTCGGAAATAAATTCACTTTTAAAACGCAACACCCACATATCAAAATCACCATGTTGCAATTTGGTAACAACCCGGTGCGCTTTCCCCTTGGCGATAAAACTAACCAATGGAGCCTGGACGGTATAAGCTTTAAAATCGATAAAATGTTCCAGCTCGCCCTTTATGCCCACGATCAACTCTTCAAAATCGTGTATGTGCGGCTCATCAGGCATGGCTGCAATTTCGTTTGCCCTTGCCGCATCAATCCTGAATATGCTAAAGAGTTGATTCATGAATATGAAGTATAGAAGTAATTTAAAATGATAAGTATGGTTGAACTCAGACGTGGATTAAAATAATCACCGAAATATCCGCCAGTTATATTTATTACTAACATCAGCAGATTCGGAATTGTTTAAATTTTTCTGTTAGATGCATAACTTTTCGAGTATATTATTTAGTGTACGGTGAGAAACAAAATAACCTAATTGGAACTGACATCCGGAAGTTTAGGGTATAAAACAGAATTAGAAGCTGTTACAGACAAAACAGGACTTGAGTTCAGCAAGGACAGTATCTTGTTAACGATAAAACAGGACTTTGCTGAAGATAGAACACCATCTATCTGAAAATAGATGGGCATCTAATGTCAACGAGTTGGGCATCTATCGTCAACGAGTTGGGCGTCTATCGTCAACAAGTTGGGCATCTATCGTCAACAAGTTGGGCATCTCCGTTAGGATGTTGATTTTTCTGATTTTGGGAGCACTTACTACGTAACATTAAACGGCAACGTAAATTTAAACTCACTTCCTTTACCCGACTCACTCTTTATATGAATTTCGCCGCCGTGTTTCTCTACAAATTTTTTGCAAAGCAACAAACCAAATCCTGTACCTTTTTCATTGGCTGTTCCCCGGGTTGAATAAATTTGTGTCGTATCAAATATTAATTGCTATATTTTTATCATCTGCATATTGCCTGAATAATATAACAAGCTCATCACAACATAACTTCAAATCGATTTCTCTGGGTTCAAATGGCAATGCACCCGACTGAGAGCGTATCCATATAATATCCTGATTTTCAAGCACGCGGGGAGTTGATTTAAATTGTATCCAAATGATGCTACCATTAATTAAAAAACGGCCTTCCCACACAAACGGAGTTTTTTGCAAATTAGCTTCTACATTTAGCCTTGCAAATTCAGCTTTATCTGTTTCAAAGATCAAATCATTAATAACACCAGGATTCCTTTTAAAAAAACGCGTACAGTTTTACAACCACTATTCACTATTTTACGTAATTCACCAAAAACACGCTTTCCGTAGCCCTCGTCAGTGCCGTGTAGAGCCACCTGTAATAATTGCGGTCGATTTCGGCATCAGGCATCATACCCATATCAATAAAGACTTTTTTCCACTGACCGCCCTGGGCTTTGTGACAGGTGACAGCGTAAGCAAATTTTACCTGCAGGGCGTTCAGATATTCATTCTCGAACATCTGTTTGTAGCGTTCGCGTTTGTTTTTGATGTCAGCATAGTCTTCGGCAACGGCTTCGAAGAGTTTGCGACTTAGTTCGGCAGCCTGAGCAGGCGATTCTGACTGCAGGCTTTCGAGCCATACCCGGGCATCGATTTCCCAGTCAAAATCGAGCGAACGCAGGGTGAGGTCGACAAACCGGAAACCGTACATCTCCCTGAATTTGCGGATTCTGACGACCTCCACAATGTCGCCGTTGGCGATAAAATCAATTTCCTTATAAGGTTTATTCCAGAAATAGTTGTTGCGGGTAATCATCAGCAAATCACCGTTCGAAATCTCTTCTTCCCGCATCATTACCCTTCCCCGGATGCCGTTGTTATACATGTTGGCTTTTTTGTTGGAGCGGGTAATCACAATGGTGTCTTCCACCCCCACTCCATCGTATGATTGTTGCACTTCATCCACCAGATCCATTCCGCTCAAAGCTTTAATGTCGGTGAATTTAGATAATTTCAGCTTGGGCATAGCCGATGTCAAATCGTCTTCCAACGCTTTTCTCAACAGGGTCGCATTATATAATATGCCGCTCTCCAGGGCTTGTCGCACGACCTGTGTGAGGGTAAACTCCGTAATTTTCAGTCCGTAACCTTCCAACTTGTTTTTATCGAGCGCGGGACTGCTTTCCTGCATCACCGGAGGAAGCTGGGCCGTATCACCAAGCAACAGCAGACTACAATCGGCGCCATTATACACATAACGTATCAGATCATCGAGCAGAAAACCCGTTCCAAATTCGGCATCACCACCCGTATTGGAGATCATGGAAGCTTCATCGACAATGAAAAGAGTATTGGTATGCAGGTTATCAGCCAGCTGAAACTCACTTTCAGCCATGGATTTTTGGCGATATATTTTCTTGTGGATGGTGAAAGCGGGAAATCCCGCATAACTGCTCAGCACCTTGGCAGCCCTTCCGGTTGGCGCTAACAGCACCGTTTTCTGTTGCAGCTTGTGCAACGAACGCACCAGAGCACTCACTACCGAAGTCTTGCCCGTACCGGCATAGCCTTTCAGCAGGAAAGCCTTTTCAACTGCCGGATCAGTCATGAAACCACCTAACAGCCGGATTAACTCATGTTGCTGATCCGTGGGTTCAAACGGAAGCTCCTTCGTGATAATATCGTACAAATAATTACCTAACATCGTACAAAAGTATAAAAAATATCGTTTTGACAATTGGTAAACCAATTTATTTGGGTTATCTTTGCGATTGAAATTCAAGTCTACGGTCAACAGTCAATTGTCAACAGACTTCCGACCACAGACTGTAGACTGTAGACTGTAGACCGTAGACTGTAGACAAAAAAAACAAAATATGAAAACAAATTATGAAGTTCGTTATGCTTCCAATCCGGAAGATGCAAAACATTACGACACAGCTCGTTTACGTAAAGAACATTTAATCGAAAAATTATTCGCAGCTGATGAGGTGAATATGGTGTATACTCTGTACGACCGTCTGGTTGTGGGAGGCGCCATGCCGGTGAAAGAAGCGTTGAAACTCGAATCTATCGACCCGTTGAAATCAGAATTTTTCCTGTCGAGAAGAGAGTTGGGTATGTTCAATGTGGGCGGCCCGGGTAAGGTTGTTGTTGAAGGTGAAGTATTTGAACTGGCTTACAAAGAAGCTCTTTATATTGGTGCAAGTAACCGCAACGTGGTTTTCGAAAGTGTGGATGCTGCCAATCCGGCCAAGTTTTACTTCAACTCGGCGCCGGCACACTGCAATTACCCCGACCGTAAAATCACTAAAGCTGATGCCATCGTGATGGAACTGGGCTCATTAGAGACAGCTAACCACCGCAACATCAACAAGATGATGGTTCGTGAGGTAGTAGAAACCTGCCAGTTGCAAATGGGTATGACCGAATTGAAAACAGGTAGCGTATGGAACACCATGCCGGCACACACACACAGTCGCCGCATGGAAGCTTATTTCTATTTCGAAGTGCCGGAAGGTGAAGTGGTATGTCACTTTATGGGCGAACCTACCGAAACCCGCCACATCTGGATGCAGGGCGATCAGGCGGTGATTTCTCCCGAATGGTCGATTCACTCTGCCGCCGCCACCAGCAACTATACCTTCATCTGGGGTATGGCAGGTGAAAACCTGGATTACAGTGATCAAGATTTCAGAAAACATACGGAGTTAAGATAATAATAATGTCAACCGTCTACGGTCTACAGACAAAAGACCGGAAACTGTAGACCGAAGACGGTTGACTGTAGACTGTAGACTGTAGACATAAATAAAAGAATATGAAACAATTTGATTTAACTGGAAAAATCGCCATGGTAACCGGGGCATCTTATGGTATCGGATACGCGTTGGCATCAGCATTTGCAAAGGCAGGTGCAAAAATAGTTTTCAACGACATCAATCAGGAAATGGTTGACAAAGGACTGGCTGCTTACAAGGCGGATGGTATCGAAGCATACGGCTATGTATGTGATGTTACTGACGAAGACGCGGTATATGCAACAATAGCCAAAATAAAGAAAGAAGTGGGTATCATTGACATTCTGGTAAACAATGCCGGTATCATCAAACGCATCCCGGCCATTGAAATGTCGGCCAAAGATTTCCGTCAGGTAATCGACATCGACCTGAACGGTCCGTTCATCGTGTCGAAAGCTGTTGCACCGGGCATGATCGAAAAAGGTGGTGGTAAAATCATCAACATCTGCTCGATGATGAGCGAGCTGGGACGTGAAACCGTATCGGCTTATGCTTCAGCCAAAGGCGGCTTGAAAATGCTGACCAAAAACTTAGCCTGCGAATGGGCGGAATTCAACATACAGGTAAACGGTATTGGTCCGGGTTATATCGCAACGCCTCAGACTGCGCCTTTACGCGAACCGGGACATCCGTTCAATGATTTCATCATCGGCAGAACACCGGCAGCACGCTGGGGAACTCCCGAAGATTTGCAAGGACCGGCTGTATTCTTAGCTTCATCGGCATCCGACTTCGTAAACGGACATATTTTGTATGTCGATGGCGGTATCCTGGCTTATATCGGCAAGCAACCGAAATAAGTTTTATCATGAAGCCGTATCAAAAGTATTTTTAAGCAAGAAACACCGTCTTATAGTTTTAAAAAAAACTAAAAACATAGCTATAATAAAAAATGGCTTCGGTTCATTCCCTGTAAAATGTTATATTTGCAGGGAATGAGTTTTTTATATGAATCAGATTCCTTATTATAATCGTAATAACAGGTAACTATAATTAGATAACATTACCCATTATTCGCAGAACTAATTTATTTCGCAATAAACTAATTTTAAGCATAATGACAAAACCTTATTTTATAAACCTTATTTTCTTACTTAAACAACCTTAGTAGGAAAATATAATATTTAATACAACCTCTCTTACCTTATTACCTTATTTATTTTGATAAGGTTAAAATAAGGTTGGGTACAATGTGGTATTCCTTTGCTACTAAGGTTGTTCAAGTAAGAAAATAAGATTTAAAATAAGGTTGGGATAATAAAAACATTATTTATTTCTACTAAGGTTGTTTAAGTAAGAAAATAAGGTTAAAAATAAGGTTGGGATTCTGCAGTTTCCTGATCAACATAATAATTGCAAAACAATATTCAATCATAATATTCATTAAATTTTTATAGCATGAAAAAAAACAAATTCAGTATCCTTATTTTATTGTTAGCAACAGCAGCCTTAGGCTGTGCGCAGACAACCATTGAAATAGTCAATCAGTATCCATTCGACAGAGCGGATGAAATCGTTGAGATTGCAGCATCCGAACTGGGCGGACTTTCCGGTACCAATTATGTTCTTACAGATGAAAGTGGCCAGGAAATCCCCTATCAGTTGATTTATAACGGTACTGAAAAGATTCAGTCACTCATTTTCCCTACAACGGTAAAAACAGGAACCAAAGTAGTTTATACCTTAAACGCAGGCACTCCTAAAGCTGTTAAAGCCAAAACTTCGGCTCGCTTCGTTCCGGAAAGGAAAGATGATTTCGCGTGGGAAAACGACATTGCCGCCTATCGCATGTACGGTCCGGCTCTTGCCGCTGAAAATGCTTCCAACGGAGTCGATCTGTGGTTGAAAAGAACAGAAGAATTAGTGGTTGACAGTTTCTACAGAGGAGAATTGAAATATGGTAAATCTTATCACGAAGATCACGGTCAGGGACTCGATTGCTACAAAGTGGGCAATACGCTGGGCGCCGGAGGTTTCGCTCCGTATGTAAATGGAGAGTTACTGGTCGGCAAACATTTCGACACGTACAAAGTACTGGATAACGGCCCCCTGCGCTCGAGTTTCACATTGACTTATAATGAGATTGATATCAACGGAAAAAAATATAAACAGGAAGTTACCATCCATACCGATGCAGGAACTGTGATGAATAAAGCCGTGGTGAAACTGGACGGAGAAAAACAACCCATGCAATTGGCTGCCGGTATTACCCTGCACGATGGCAAAGGTTCTTTACAAAAAGGCACCGGACTGATTGTATATGGTGAAAACGCTATTGCCGACAAAGACCAAAAGAATGTAGGAAGAAACTATGTAGGCGTTGTTTTACCTGACAAAGAAGACCTTTACAAAATTCAGAATCTGCATGCCTTGTTGATGAAGAACTACGTGCCCGGCGAAGAATTTACCTATTACTTCGGCGGAGGCTGGAGCCAGTGGAAATTCCCGACCCAAAAAGAATGGCTTGCCGCCGTACAACAATTCTCAAAACAAGTGAAATATCCGTTGACAGTGAGAATAGTTAAATAGTGGTTAGTGGTTAGTGGTTAGTTAATTGCTTATATTATAGTGATTTGAAATAAAGAAGCGAGTAACTGGTATTATTAAATACAGCTACTCGCTTTTAATATTATTAGATTCTTTAGTTTTTTGTCTTTAGTCTTTAGCATTTAGATTAATTAATAACCACTCACTAACCACTAACCACTATTTAACTATTCACTCTCTTCTTCCGCCGCTTCCAGCTCTAACATCAACATATCCTTCGGAATACGGTCTCCTACGTTTACATTGATTTTCTTGATTTTAGCTGTAAAAGGCATCTGAATGCGGTTACGCATTTTCATTGCTTCGAGAATGAGCAGAGGATCGCCTTCCTGTACCACATCACCTTCTTTCACCGAAATTTCGATGATGGTTCCCGGGATAAATGACTGAATTTCGTAAGGATTCGGATCGATCCATGCCTTACGGTTCTTATATTTATTGGTCAGTAATGTTTTGTATTTTCTGGCAGTAACTGCAAATTCTACAAGATCCTGATTCTTTTTTTTGGCCATGATGATTTGTTTTAAATTCTACTTCTTAAAAATAAATACACCAAAACCAATCAGAACGGAGGAACTCCATGCTTTTTATACGGACGGTGGTCGTCTTTATTTTTGGAAACTTCCAACGCATGCAGGATCAGTTCACGGGTTTCGAGTGGTTCAATCACGGCGTCAATATAACCTTTGGCAGCAGCTACGAAAGGATTGGCGAATTTTTCGATATACTCTTCTACTTTTTGCTGACGCATTGCATCCTGATCTTCAGCTTCCATAATTTCCTTGCGGAAAATGATGTTCGCTGCTCCTTCAGGTCCCATTACTGCGATTTCAGCACTTGGCCATGCGAACATGAAGTCGGCGCCCAAGTGACGAGAATTCATGGCGATGTAACCACCACCGTATGCTTTGCGTAAGATCACCGTGATTTTAGGCACAGTAGCTTCTGAATAGGCGTACAACATCTTGGCGCCGTGACGAATCACACCCGCATGCTCTTGGTCAACACCCGGCAGATAACCCGGCATATCTTCCAGCGTAACAATTGGAATGTTGAAAGCATCGCAAAAACGAATGAAGCGGGCAGCTTTATCAGAGGCGTCGCAATCGAGCACACCGGCCAGATACATCGGCTGGTTAGCTACGAAACCAACGGTTTCTCCATCCATACGACCGAATCCGATCACAATATTAGGCGCCCAGAGTTCCTGCACTTCGAGGAATTTAGATTCATCGGAAAGTGCGTAAATGATTTCGCGCACATCATAAGGCTGTTTCGGATCTGAAGGAATTATATTTTCCAGATTCTTATTGAACGTTGGTTTCTTAGGGGCAATTTTAGCTGCTTTTGTCTGGTTACTGTGAGGAATCAAACCAATCAGTTCTTTAATCTGATTCAGACACTGAATTTCAGTCTGCGCATAGAAATGCGCATTACCGGTAATCTCCGCATGTACACGGGCGCCACCCAGGTCTTCCTGAGAGATTTTCTCACCCAATACCGTTTCAATTACATTCGGACCGGTAATAAACATTTTCGAGATATTTTCCACTACGAACACGAAGTCGGTCAACGCCGGAGAATACACCGCACCACCGGCACATGGGCCGAGGATTACCGAGATCTGAGGTATTACGCCGGAAGCCATTGTATTGCGATAAAAGATTTCGCCATAGCCGGCTAACGCACCGATACCTTCCTGAATACGGGCGCCACCCGAGTCATTGATCCCGATACAAGGCATTTTCATTTTCAAGGCGTGATCCATGATTTTAGTGATTTTACGGGCATGTTTCAAACCCAGCGAACCACCCATCACGGTAAAGTCCTGTGCATAAATACATACGGGAGCGCCATTGATGGTACCGGTACCGGTAATTACACCATCACCAGCCAACTCTTTCGAGTCCATCCCGAAATTGCGTTCTTCATGTTCCACAAATAAATCATATTCATGAAATGAATTCACATCCAACAAATAAAGGATACGTGCACGGGCAGTCATTTTACCCATTGCAGCCTGTTTTTCGATGGCTTTCTTTCCACCACCCATTTGAACCAGGGCTTTCTTTTGTCGCAATGCGATAATGTTTTTCTTTAAAGTCATAAACTTTGGTTTTAATTAAATATCAATTTTACCGTTTTTGATTTTTAAACGCGCACAAAGTTAATACATTTTTTTTCATTGTTGCTACACACATTTCTTCAAAATGTGCAAATCAGAGTTCTCTATCTTCGTTCGAAAAGACAATCAATCAGTTATAATATTGCATAAGGTAGTTTGATGTGTTACCGTCAAACTACCCTATGTTTGCCAAACTCATTACGACATGTTGTCATTATGAGCTAAGCGAAGAACCTATTGATGTCACCTGCTTATCAGAACAAAATTTTCTGTATTTTAGAACCAATCTTAACTAAATATACCCCGTTTTGGAAAGAATCAAGGGCAATTTTAGCTGTATGTGCCGGGTATTTCCGAACCATAACACCTGAAATATTATAAATCTCTATTTCGGCTGATGCGTTATCTTCAATGATTAACTGTCCGTTTGCCACATAAACACCAGCTGCCCGGGGATTGTCAACCCCTGTAGGAGGTGTACCTGTAATTTTCACATTGTCAATGCGGTAACCGAAGTTTGTCGGATTATTGGCAACGGTATAATGAAAACGCAGTTTAATGGTACTGGCCTGATTTAAACTTATATCGCCTGAGCTGACATATTTATTCTGAGTTGTTATTGCAACAGAAGGCACCGTGATTGACACATCATTCACCTGGATATTTATTTTATTCAGATTTGAAGCGATTGACGCAGCGGTTGCCACATCAAACGACAGTTTGAGATCACTGTAACCGGCAGCAGAAATATTACTGATAACCAAGTCGGTTTCTTTGTTAGCCGGAAACCAGACATGTGCATCCATCGTACTTGTAGTACGGACATCAGGATAATCTGATGTAGTTTTCGAGAAAACAACCGGACTTCCATTATCATAATCCGTATATTCAACAACACTTTTCTTTCCACCTACGTCTCCAAATGTTTCAAGAAAAACCACATTTCCAGTTGGTGGGGTAACTACGACTCCTCCTTCAGTATATATTTCAATATCATCGATGAAGAATTCCGATGCTGTGCCGTAAATGTCAACATAAGCTTCTGCATTTCCAACCGTAGCCTGAACAGTATATTCTGCCCACTGATTGGTAATAGCAAGATCCTCGATACCATCATAATCAAAATCTTCCAGTGTTTCATCGTACCAATTCCAGTAAACAGCGAGAACATCACCGGTAGCGGATTTAGAACGGGCTCTGAATTTAATGGTATATCCTGTAGAGGTAGTTGAAGCATCAAACAAGGGTGTTACAATATAGCCGGGACCATCTTCCCATTGCGGGTCAACTTCACTGTATTTAACCCAGCCCATATATGCTAAACCACCTGCCTGGTAAACTCCCCAACCGGACCAGCCTTCCTGTGCGGTAAATGTACCCGCAATTGAACCGTCTTCGACACTGGTAATATCGGTTGCATCCGGAGTGACTTCGCTACCTGCCGTAAATTTACTGAAGTTTTCAGCTAACAACACTACCGGTGTAGCAGATGAACTCAAAGCTTTGACACGTTGTACGTTTACAGCATGAAATTTTTCTTTTTGAATAGTCCTTGAAGGTTGTTTAGCACCAAATACACTTACTGAAATGATGCAGAGCAGAAATGTGACAATGTAGTTTTTCTTCATAATTGAAATAATTGTAAATATTTAAAAGGACGACGAAGATACAAAATATTTCAATAAAAACGCAAAAGGGTAAAAAATTGCACTACATCAGCGATATTTCTTCAGGATATTTCTTTTAGATGCCGTAAACGCAGCTGTATATTCACTTTCATCTGCCTGATCGATTGTAATGATAAATTCGCGAAGCAGGTCTTCATTGGTAAGGGCGTATTTATAAAGCAGTTTCATCGCGAGACTTTGTACGCCAATTGCAAAGGCAGGAGAAAGCATCCAGTCGTACAGCGCATTCAGCATATCCACATTAATTGGATCGGGGGCAGGAAAAGAATTCAGTATCGACAATCCGATCCGGTGCATGCCCTGGTGTCGGGTTGTCAGTACCATTTCAGTAATGCGGTCGATTTTTTTCTGATCGAACCACTCCGGGTTACGCTGACTAATTTTCTCGACTGCCCAGAGTACCCGCCAGGCTTTTTTATTATCTGCTTCGAAAGCCATGTTAAATAAAGCATCAAAATCCTGCGGATGATGGTAGATGTGCAACAGCAATTCTTCGAGGTGATAACGGGATTGCAGGTTTTCAAAAAAGACGTGGTAATCCATAACAACTTACATTTTTCCTTTGTATTTCTGATAGGTATCCAACGTGTTCCGCACGTAACGGATGGTTTCACCCGAACGGAACCGGCCGTATTTCACCACCTCATCGTTGTAATACTCAGGCTCATGTTTTTTTGATAGAAAATACTCTACGTGCTCGAACCAAATGTACGGATTTTTACCATGTTTTTCTGCGAGTGCCATGGCATCGAGGATGTGAGCCGGTCCGGAATTATAGGAGGCAAGAATAAACTTTTTTCTTTCTTCTTGATTCTCTATCTTTCTGAAAAGCAAATTTAAACTCTTGATATACTGCACACTGGCTTCAATATTTTTCTCCGGGTTCAGAATATCATTCATATTGAGGCCGAACTTGGCTGCGGTACGGGGCATCAATTGCATCAGTCCCGAAGCTCCCCTGCGAGATACTTGTGAAGAGTCGAATCTGGACTCATGAAATGCCAGTGCAGCCAGTAAACGCCAGTCCCAGTTGATTTCTGCTGCATATTTTCTGAAATAGGCATCGTAAGGAGAAATGGCTCCTTTGGGTATGGCTATTTTTTTTGTTACAAAATAAGGGTTCTTGATGAGATATTTGCCATATAGCTGTGACCTTATTAACTCGGTTTCAGAACTGTTTTCCCAGTCGGCAATCATTTCTTTGATCTTGTCATTTTGTTTGTTAACCAGCCAGCCGTTACGTTGCATAAAACCAACCGGGATACGGCAATCGAGCCGGCGGTTGAAATCTTTGTGCTGCACCGCGGTCTTGTAATGGGCAATGGTATAAGAAATTTTACGTTTGGTAACCATCTCGATGGCCTGATCCACGGAAACTGTATCATCCAGCAATTGAATATCGATACCGCCACCCAATTCCCGGTTCAGGTGCTGCATGCGCTGATGGTAAACGGAATTTTTGATGACATGCACGGTTTTGCCTTTCAGTTCGTTGATATCGCTCACAGTCTGCATACCGATTTCCTGCACCAACACCATATATGAATCTTCCTGAAAAGCTACAAAATCAAACTCATCCTTGAGTGCTTTTGTTTCGTACATACTGTAGGCTATCAGGTCAATCCGGTTATGCCTGAGCATATTCAGCATTTCCTCGCGTGAATCCGCCAGGTGTATCTTAACCGGAACACCGCTGAATTCAGCAAAATGGTTAACCAGGTCATAATCATACCCCATGATTTCATCGCCCCGGAAATTAAAATATGAGGAAGAGCCATACAATGTGGCAACATGCATAGTGTCTTGTACCTGTTCTTCTGCGGATGGACCGGCCGGAGGCAGCTCATCGTTTTTTACATCCTGTTGGACACAGGATGTCAGTAACAGCAGTAAAAACAGAACGAGGCGGATAAACATACTTTCATGGTTTGGATTTCAGCGGACTAAAATAACCATATTTTTTCAAACTCAGGCAAAACGAACTGATTTTTTATTACATCCGTTCCGGCACATCGATGCCCAGTAAGTTCATCCCTTTTCTGATAACATCTGCCACTGCGGCAGAAAGCACCAGACGGAAATACTTCAGTTCCGGATTTTCTTCCCGCAGGATAGAAAAATCATGGTAGAACTGGTTGTATTCTTTCACGAGCTCGTACACATAGTTGGCAATTACAGCCGGACTGAATTCCTGTCCAGCTTCCCTTACAATAGAGGGGAATGCCGACAGCAACTGCACCAGATTGCTTTCTTTGTCCGACAAAGGCAGGTTTTCTGTCACAGGCACTTCTGTAATAATGCCCTGTTCGGCAGCTTTACGTAGCACCGATTTGATACGGGCATGGGTATATTGGATAAAAGGACCGGTATTACCATTGAAATCGATGGATTCTTTCGGGTTGAAAGTCATATTTTTCTTTGGGTCGACTTTCAGGATGAAGTATTTCAGGGCACCCAATCCCACCATACGGGCGATTTCTTCGATTTCTTCCACCGACGATTGATCGAGCTTTCCGAGTTCTCGGGCTGTATCACGGGCAGTATCAATCATTTCTTCCATCAGGTCATCGGCATCCACCACCGTACCTTCACGACTTTTCATCTTGCCTTCGGGTAGTTCCACCATGCCATAGGAGAAATGCACAAGGTCTTTTCCCCATGCAAAGCCTAATTTATCGAGTAATAAAGCGAGCACCTGGAAATGGTAATTCTGCTCATTACCTACCACGTAAACCATCTTTTTGATGTCGTATTCGCTATAACGCAGGGCCGCCGTACCAATATCCTGTGTCATGTAAACAGAAGTCCCATCGGCACGCAGCAACAATTTTTCATCCAAACCATCAGCGGTTAAGTCGGCCCACACCGAACCGTCTTCACGTTTATAGAAAACGCCTTTGTCAAGCCCTTCTTCAACCTTGGCTTTTCCATCAAGGTAAGTCCTTGATTCGTAATATATCTTATCGAAATCAACGCCCAATTGCTTATAGGTTTCATCAAAGCCGGCATACACCCATCCGTTCATCATCTCCCATAGACCATATACTTCCGGATCATGGTTTTCCCAAGCTACCAGCATTTGCTGTGCCTGCTGAATCAGCGGCGCCGATTTTTTTGCATCGTCTTCCGACATGCCTTTTGCCATCAGCCCTTTTATTTCAGCCTTGTAAGCTTTATCAAATTCCACGTAGTATTTTCCTACCAGATGGTCACCCTTCATACCCGAAGTTTCGGGTGTTTCGCCGTTCCCGAACAACTTCCACGCCAGCATCGATTTACAAATATGAATACCACGGTCATTGACGATATTGGTTTTCACCACCTTCCATCCGTTTGCTCGTTGAATCTGCGCAATGGAATACCCGAGCAGGTTATTGCGGATATGTCCGAGGTGCAACGGTTTATTCGTATTCGGAGAAGAATATTCCACCATCATGATTTCGCAATCACCATCCATATTAAATCCGAAATTTTCGGCGCTCCGGATTTTATTCAACAGTTGTAACCAGTAATTTTTGCTGATGGAAAGATTCAGGAAACCTTTGATTACATTGAAATCTGTAATCAGTCCGTTATTTTCCTGCAGATACTCCCCTATCTCCTGCCCCGTTGCCTCCGGCGATTTTTTAGCTGCCTTCACAAAAGGGAAAGTCACCACTGTCAGGTCACCTTCAAATTCTTTTCTGGTTTTCTGTATTTGTATCTGTGCGGCCTCGAGTTCCAGGGCGTACAACTCCGACACGGCATCTTTTACGATCGACTGAATGGAAGATTCTAAATTCATGATGATAATTAACTACATTTTAGGGAGTGCAAAGATAAGAAAAATTACATTATATTGCTGTGTCAACCTGATTCTATCGTGTAAACCATTAACATAACCAAAAAACAGGACTCAGATTTTAACCTGAATCCTGTTGTATAAAGTTTCTGCCAAACGGGATAATCCGCCGGCAATTATTTTTTCAATAATTTTCCGGTAACTGTTTCCTGCCCCCGGATAATCTGATAGAAATATACACCGTTTGCCAGATTAGAGAGATCAATCTTCGACTGATTATTCACGGGAGATTCGTATATTTTCCTACCCTGCAAATCGTACAACCTGATGTTTGCTGCCGTATTTTCATTCAGGCGAACAGAGATAAAATCAGAAACCGGATTCGGATAAACAGTTACATGATCTGCATCTACATCATCAACCGAAGAGAACTCCGACTGACTGAAATATACCTTTACTTTTGACTCTTCCACCCAATCTGAGACTTCTCCGGACCATTCATATTGTACCAACTCTGTTGCCATATAACTGAAATACATTTCCACTTCCCTCGATTCCCCCTCATCGCCAAAAGGTAATATCATATTATCGCGGCTTACTTCGAAGTTACTGGTCAGCACTCCTTTACCTTCTTTATTCCAGGTTAAAGTTGATTCGTTCCAGGAATAGACATATTCCGTCTCAACTGCTTCCGGATAAGTTGTATTGTAGACATATTCATACTTTTCATCCCCGATAAACTGACCATTAGAGTAGTAATACGTTATATTCGTCAACAGCTGACCGGCAGCGCTGTAGGTATTTTCGGTTTTTTCTCCGTCTGTTGACACTTGATACTGGTCTCCATCCCAATATAATTCCGTATTGATATAAGTTTCTGACAACAAATTCCTTTGCTCATCGTAGATTTTCTCTCTTTTGTAATTAATCACTTCCTGTTTCAGGTATGAATTCCACTGAATGCTTTGTTCCAAAACCGTTTCGCCATAGGCATCAATTCTGTTTTCCGTTTTATAGGTAAGTTTCCAACTTTGATTCACTATATTCCATTCATAATCTGCATAGAGGGCACTTGTACCATCAATATTGTAATCCAGTTCAACTTTTCTGGACTTTATCCATTCCATTGTGTCTTCATTATAGCCATTATACCATATCTCCCCTGTTACTTTACCGGAATTACTGTAAGTATATTCTACTTTGGTCGTATTATTCCATTTCTGATTTGTAAAATCCCATGTCTGAGCAATCTCTAAAACCAAATTATTATTTTCATCATAAGTATATTGATACAGGTTTTTAGCTGTGATTAAGTTAGATATACCATCATAATACCAGGTTGTCATAATATAATCTGAGACTAAACCTTTTGTATTTACATTAGATATAATTTCAAGTTCGGGTATCCACATGTAACCTTCTCCCAAATTTTTCCAGATCGAATCATACTGTTGCGTAATATTACCAAAAGAGTCAAAGGTATTTTCTCTTTTAGAATCATATTCCCACGATTCATTCACAGGGTTCCACTTGTAATCCACAATATTTTTAAAGCTACTATACAAATTATGCGAGTTTACTTGTTGATTGGTATATACCGATTTGGTTTCCAGAACCAGATTTCCGCTCTCATAATCAACATTCCAGTTTGTCTCTGTAACCGTCACTCCATTTTCTGATGATACTTCATAAGCTGTCTTGCTATTTATAACCCAGTTGTTCTGTTCTTCACTCCAGTTGTAATAAATTGAGCCTAAAAGTTCAAAGCCCGGTACCAGTTGATGTTCAAATTTCCAGTGTCCAATCCATTTCTGAGTTTCATTATCCCATCGATAAGCCGCAAACATGAGTTCGAATCCATCCTCATAGAAATACTCATTTTTACTGTCGGGTATCCAGTCTCCCGTTTCGCCACTCCACACATAATAAATATTGCCAATCTCGTTGTTGTTACTATCAAAGAAGTATTCATGTTTAAAGTCACCACGTTTGATAAACCTCAGGGAATCCACATCAAATCCTTCACTGTACATTTCTTCTTTCGACACTTCACCATTGGCGTTATATTCTATTATATACTCATTTTCATCTATCCAGCGTTGCAACTCACCATTCCACCACTGATAATAATAGAGGGTTACATCTCCGGCCTCGTTGTAGGTTATCGTGGTTTTTTCATCTCCCTGCCATACCATCAGGGTTGTATCGTATAAATACATATTGTTGGATGTAACCATGGCATTATAATTATACGTGAATTCCTGTTTGTCTTCCGGAACCCATTCTGTACCATATTTTCCATAAAATATCAGGCTATCCAGCCTGTATTTCATAACACCGGAAACCGGGGCTTTCATGCTCTTCCTGGCAGCTAGTCCGCTCGATCTCAAACCATTCTGCAAAACACGATGATCATCGAAAAATTTCTGATTGTTTTTCAGATTGGTTGTCTTCTTATTTACTAATGTAAATTTCTTTTCCGCAACAGATTTTTGACCAAACAACAGTTCTTCCATTTGTTCATTCGTCTGTTTCAGTGCTTTTGTTTTGAACACAGGATTATCACTGCGCATAATCATTTCCCTTACTTTTTTCAGTTGGGATAAAGACTCTTTGTTTGCAGGGTCATTCACATTCAGGGATTGTCCGGTTAGTGGTAAGAATAAACCCAGTAACAGGAACATGAGGAGGTAGTTGATTTTTTTCATAAGACAGATTTTTTAGATTATGGCAAATTATTTTGAAAATTAAACAATTTCAGGGGTGTGTTTGTTTATGAAATGTGTTATCTTTGCATTCGAAACTATTTGTGGAAAGATTTGAGCCGCTTGCAACCACAGAAAAAAATGCTAAATAGTATTTTCCTGCCTTTTTTCCTTGATTTTCAGGTTCATTTCTGCCCCTATGGTTTTTGCATGCATGTTCGTAAACAAACAGAGGACAAATGTAAAAATATTATTTTATAAATCATTAAACTTTCTTTAAAATGGGATATTTATTTTCATCAGAATCTGTTTCTGAAGGTCATCCGGACAAACTGGCCGATCAGATATCAGATGCCATCCTGGACAATATTCTGGCACAGGACATCAATTCTAAAGTAGCCTGCGAAACTCTTGTTACAACCGGGCAAGTGGTAATTGCGGGAGAAGTGAAAACAGAGGCCTATGTTGATTTTCAAACTGTAGTGCGCGAAGTGATCAACGAAATCGGCTATACAAAAAGTGAGTATAAATTCGACGGGGACGCATGTGGCATTCTTTCTGCCATTCACGAACAATCGGGTGATATCAACCGGGGTGTTGAACGCGAAAACCCAGAAGATCAGGGAGCCGGAGACCAGGGAATGATGTTTGGTTACGCAACCAATGAAACAAAAAACCTGATGCCTGTGGCACTCGACTTGTCGCATGCTCTGGTACAAGAACTTGCAGCCATCAGGAAAGAAGGCAAGGAAATGACTTATCTTCGCCCGGACTCCAAATCACAGGTTACGATTGAATACGACGATAACAACAAGCCGGTTAAGGTACATACCATTGTTGTATCGACCCAACATGACGATTTCATCAAAGCCAATGGCAACATCACACAGGAACAGGCTGACATCACCATGTTATCCAAAATACGGGAAGACGTAAAAAGCATACTGATTCCCAGGGTAAAAGCTTTAGACCCGCAATTCGATTCTTTAATCCAGGATGACTTTATCCTGCACGTAAATCCGACCGGTAAATTTGTTATTGGAGGTCCCCACGGTGACACAGGACTTACAGGCAGGAAAATAATTGTGGATACCTATGGTGGCAAAGGAGCACACGGCGGTGGCGCCTTCTCAGGCAAAGATCCATCCAAAGTGGATAGATCGGCAGCTTATGCAGCCCGTCATATTGCCAAAAACATGGTAGCAGCAGGATTGGCTGAAGAAGTGCTGGTACAGGTGGCTTATGCCATAGGGGTTGCCAAACCTATGAACCTGTATGTGAATACCTACGGAACAGCAAAGGTAAATTTGTCAGACGGAGAAATTGCCGAGAAAATCAGCTCACTTTTCGATATGCGCCCTAAAGCAATTGAAAACAGGCTGAAACTGCGTAACCCTATATACAAAGAAACAGCTGCTTACGGTCACATGGGCAGAACGCCTCAAACAGTAATCAAAACATTCAAAGACAGCAGCAGAAAGGAAATTAGTTGCGAAGTAGAATTATTTACCTGGGAGAAAACCGATATGGTAAATGAGATTAAGGAGGTGTTTGAACTGTAAAACTTTGTAATTATGAACCATATAAGTCATATAAGTAACATATAAGCTGTATTTTTTTCTGAAAAGAGGCTGTCTCAAAAGTATTTTCACGCGAGAAACAGCCAAGGTGTTTCAGAAGTGTTCAAATGCAAGGCACTGAGATTGAGAGAGAGGGAGCGTACTAAAGTACGTGGCCGAGCACTCGTATCGAAAGCAACGCAACAGTTGGGCGCTTATGAGACACCGTCCTTATATGTTACTTATATGACTTATATGACTTATATGGTTTAATATTATTTCTTTGACTTCAACAGTTCTTCCAGCCGGAACATCTCATCCCGCAGTCTGGCAGCCTCAAGGAATTCCATATTTTTAGCAGCTTCCTGCATGGCTTTCTTGGTTTTCTGGATGGCTTTTTCGAGCGCAGATTTTGACATATACTGAACTACCGGGTCGGCAGCAATGCTCAATCCGGCTTCGAGTTCGACATAGGCATCAGGTTCAGCTTTACTCAGGGCTGAACCTACTCCTTTGACAATAGCAGTTGGCGTAATGTTGTGTTCAGCATTATATGCCAACTGTTTTTCTCTCCGACGGTTGGTTTCTGCAATGGTTTTCTCCATGCTATCCGTCATCTTGTCGGCATACATGATTACTTTCCCGTTGAGGTTACGGGCTGCACGTCCTGCTGTCTGGGTCAGCGAACGGTGCGAACGCAGGAATCCTTCCTTATCGGCATCGAGGATAGCCACCAGCGACACTTCCGGCAAATCAAGCCCTTCACGCAACAAGTTCACACCCACCAGTACATCGTATAATCCCCGACGAAGATCTTCCATGATCTGCACCCGGTCCAGCGTATCCACATCCGAATGAATATAATTACAACGTACTCCCATTTTTACCAGATAATCCGTCAGTTCTTCTGCCATACGTTTGGTGAGGGTTGTAACCAGCACCCTTTCATCGCGCTCTGTACAAATGGTTATTTCTTCGAGCAAATCGTCAATTTGATTAAGACTGGGCCGGACTTCAATAACCGGATCTAAAAGTCCGGTAGGACGAATCAGCTGATCCACCACGATACCCTGCGAGTTTATGAGTTCATAATCAGCCGGAGTGGCAGAAACATAAATGGTCTGTGGCGTAAGTTGTTCAAACTCATCAAAAGTTAACGGGCGGTTATCACGTGCTGCGGGTAATCTAAAACCATATTCCACCAGATTTTGCTTGCGCGAAGCATCACCACCGTACATCGCCCGTATCTGCGGAATAGTCACGTGACTTTCATCGATCACCATCAGATAATCATCCGGAAAATAATCGAGCAGGCAGTAAGGACGACTGCCCGGCGCCCTGCCGTCAAAATAGCGGGAATAATTTTCAATACCCGAGCAGTAGCCCAGTTCCTTGATCATTTCCAGATCGTAGCTAACCCGTTCATAAATGCGTTTAGCTTCATAATCTTTTCCGATTGAACGGAAATACTCCGCCTGCAAGTCACGATCCCGCTCAATCAGATGCAAAGCCTGGTTAATTCTTTCTTTAGTGGTAACGAAAATACTTGCAGGAAAAATACGGTACGCATCGAATTGTTCCTGCACATGCAGGTTAACAGGGTCTAATGTCAGAATTTCATCAATTTCATCTCCCCAGAACACAACCCGCAGAATATCATCGGCATAAGCAAGGAAAATATCTACCGTATCTCCTTTTACACGGAAATTACCGCGGTTCAGTTCAATATCATTGCGGGAATACAGACTATCCACCAAGTTTCGAAGAAAAGCATTACGTACTAATTTTTGTCCCTTTTGAATTTCAATCACATTGGAAGTAAAATCCTCCGGATTACCGATGCCATACAAACAGGAAACCGACGAAACCACGATAACATCCCTCCTGCCCGACAGCAAAGCCGATGTTGCAGACAAACGCAGTTTTTCAATCTCCGCATTAATAGATAAATCTTTTTCTATGTAAGTGTCCGTCACCGGCAAGTATGCTTCCGGCTGATAATAGTCGTAATACGACACGAAATACTCCACGGCATTATCCGGAAAGAAAGCCTTAAACTCGCTGTACAACTGGGCTGCCAGGGTTTTATTATGACTCAGTACCAGGGTCGGACGGTTTACCTCATTTACCACATTGGCAATGGTAAAAGTCTTACCCGAGCCCGTCACCCCCAGTAAAGTCTGAAATGGGATTCCACCCTGCAATCCTTCCACCAATTGCCGGATTGCCTCCGGCTGGTCACCGGTAGGACGATAGTTTGATGTGAGGTTAAAAGACACTTGAATAATGGTTAGTGATTAGTAGCTTTTAGGCATTACGAGCCACAGTATGATATACAATAAGGTACCGGGAAATCCGGCTGAAAGGATAGATAACAACACATATCCTACCCTAACTAAAGTTGTATCCAGTCCCATGTATTCAGCAATACCGGCGCAGACTCCGGCTATCATCTGGTCTTTCGAACGGCGTAATTTCTTTTCCATATAATTTGATTATTATTGTTTTGCAAAGGAAGCAAAAATATCTGACAAATTTACTTCCACTTCCCCGAATTCAATCATGGCATTAAACAACCTGATTTTATGATAATGATGTAAATTAACTGCTTTAATATCTTTTTCTACAATCATTTTCTTTTCCAGCAAATAGGCCCGGTTGGTCCCATACAGCACAGGCAAACGGGGTGTCACCCATTGTTCACCATCAAATAAAGCGACATTAGCATAGCTTGTATCCGTCAGCAAGCCATTTCTCACAAGCAACACATCATCACAATCGCCACGTTGGACAAATAGTTGTTCATACACACTGCGGTCTGCAGATTTATACAGCACAGGCTCCAAAGTGGTTTCCACCAACTTCAGCGTTTTAATGTTCCGCATCCGGTATGGTGTAATTTCTGGCCGGAGTAATCCCTGTTGATCATACAACATCCTACATTTATATAAACCTGTTTGCAGCACTTCCTGCTGATACAGCCAGGCAGCAAGGTCAGGCTTTTTCTGTCCCGGAAAAAACTGCTGAAAACATTGACTCACCCTCTTCTGATGATATTCCAGGCGGAAGAACACACCTTCTTTCAGTTTAATTGATTCAAGAAACCGGTACATAAATTTTTTGTATTAATTCTTCATACTCTTTATCCGATTCACTCTGGAAGGTAATGCCCCCGCCGCTTTTGTATACCAAGCCATCATCTGTTTGTTCCACAAACCGAATCATAACCGCCGAATCCAGATTTTCACCATCAAAATAACCACAAACACCTGTATAAAAACCTCTGTCGTAGCCCTCAACTTCTTTGATTATCTCCAGCGTTTTAGTCTTGGGAGCTCCGCAAATAGAACCGGCCGGCAACAAGGTAAACAAGATATCCCCCAGTTGACCCCGATAATTATCCGGCAATCTTCCCACGATTTCCGAACTCACCTGCAACAAATCATGCTGCATCGTGTTGATTCTTTCCACATAACGATAACGGGAAACATGTACATCCTCCGCCACCATACTCAGGTCATTGCGCAACAAATCGACAATCGTAGCATGCTCTGCCATTTCTTTTTCATCTTGCAGGATAGTCTTTTTTGCATCCGGCAAGGCTGCATCAATAGTGCCTTTCATCGGGAAAGTCCGGATTTCTCCCTGTCTGATTTGAATAAACGTTTCGGGTGACAATACCACGAACAAGTCTTTCAACCACAATTTATAAGGAGCTGAAGCGACATCATAAATTTCCGCTAAACCAAGATTGGTTGATATTCTGGTTGGTTGAGTCAGATTTGTCAGGAATGAATTGCCTCGCTGAATCTGGTCTTTAACGAAACTGAATTTTTCAGTATACGCATCCTTTGAAACCGGGAGCGCTTGCCAGTAAAAATCCTTATTCCTCATTATATTGTTGGATTTGGCATGAAACTGCCACCTGATATACCGATCGTCCAAATCTTCTTTACTAATCACATAACCCGCATCTCGGGCATAATTGACAATAAACAGAAAGGGAATCGCATCAGCACCCAGTTCATTCATCCTGCATTTTATTTCATCAGGACTTAATATTGTATATGGAAAGGTTCTCTCGGACATCAATACTGAATTTCTTACAAAAATACAGATAATTCAGGATTAATTTTCAAATATTTTTTTAACTTTGCACCGCAAAACCAAATTTGCATCTTTCATTGACTTTCTTTTACCGACTCCGTAGCTCAGCTGGTAGAGCAACAGACTCTTAATCTGTGGGTCCTGGGTTCGAACCCCAGCGGGGTCACAAATCAACCTAAAGATATCATTATAAATCAACAGATTACAATGATATCTTTTTTTTACGGGGACACTTAAGGGGAAAAAGCAACTAAAAGCTATTAAATGTTTTCTCCTAATCGGGTTGCAGATGCATTTATATTAGTCAACAATAAATAATTTAAAAAATTGTACTATGTGTTTTTTTAGTAATAGTCATTTATTATTGTTATCACTATTTACAAAAATTCCAATAACAACAACTACTAGAAACACTAACAGTACACTTCCAGCAACAGAACCTGAATTATCATTATTACCATTAGAATTATGATAATGGTATTCTCCTGTTTTTCTGTTGTAGTGCCCACCATGCTTGTCCGTTCGCCCACTATGGCCTAATGAGGATAATGAAAAAGCACAAATAAACATAGATAATAAAATCAACCGTTTTATATTTGATTTCATTTTTATTTATATTTATAAATATTTATAACGAATATATGAATTCTTCTTACATGTTTATCTGCTTGTCCTTTAATCCAATTAATTTTAAATCTTTACCGCTTATTGATATAGAGCTTCCATCCATATAATCAATATCAATTGAGTTAACTACCATTTTTGTTGCAGACCAATTATAAATAACACAGTCCCAGCTCCCACCACCCGAATTACCGGGTTTGATTGGTCCAGTATCTTTTCCCCTAAATGAAATACTGTTTCTAATGTCACACATAACTATATCATCAACATCATTTTTAAATGAAGCATCAAAAATTATATATTTGATTGTTTTATTCGATTTATTGACATAATAAAAATTCGCATCACATCCTCCTGCCGAGTTCGGAGCTGATAAATAACATGAAGATACACGTAATGAGGATTTAATTTTATTAATTCGTTCAATTTCGACATTAGCTTTAGTGATAGAATCATTAATATGCTTAATAGAATCCGCAGTTCTTGTAGAATCTTGAACAAACTCAATTCTTGCATGCACTATACTATCATTCCTAATTTTCTCTTTTTTTTTGTTTTCAATAAAGTTACATCCTAAGAAAAGTAAAATTATTATTGAGCATATAATTTGTTTCATCATAAATTTTAATTTAGTAATCCTTGACAAGAATTTTATTAATGTTTTTTTTTGAAATATCAATAATCAGACATGATTTTATTTTTTTCTCTCTCTGAAGCAATATTTCCTAAGGTACCCTCTTGATATATAAGTATAATTTTTAAATCCTCTGAAATTGAAAGTATTATCGAACTGTTATACTCACTATTTATTGAGCTTTCAAATTTCCAAACAGACAAAAATTTCGCTTTACCTTGTTTTATTGCCGTTTCAGTAAACCCATCTCCCGCCTCATAAGGATATTTATATTCTTCCTTAATCACTTCTGTAACATAATATTTTTGATTTAAATCATCTCTTATTGAGTTATAATCATCAATAACTTCACTTTCTAAATGAGCACGAAAAAATATTGCAGCTCCTTGAAACTTATTATCAACAAATGTAAGTAACAAGTATTCTACATCCCTACCAGCAAACCTTCCATTTTTGTAAAACAAATTATTAATATCACAATTTTTCTCATCTAATATATAATCTGGTTTTTTCGCCATTTCCTGCTTAACTTGTTCTCTATTAGAGCCGAATTTAATACCCATTGCACCATCAATTTTTACTGATGACATTAATAAATAAGGAGTGTTTACAAAAAATAAAATTAATAATAGATTCTTCATAACTTTAAAATTTAAAAAAAACATATCTAAATAATTACACTTTCATGTAATTTAACAATTTACACATAAATTTATGAGTATTAAAAAAACAATAAATCGTTTTATTGTAACAGATTACAATCTTATTTGTTTGTCAAATTTCGATTCAAAGATAATATTTTTTTTATATTTTTATCATGTTTTTTAATATATTATCTAAAGACTTCATAACTTGTTTGTTTTTATTATTCAATCTTTCATACATCGGCAAAGTCAGCCGGTTAAGCGGCACAGGATAAACGGTGCAGTATTCCGCCGGAATTGGCTCTATTTCGGTTTCTAATATTCTTTCAATATTATGAATAAAATCATAGTCGGAATAAAAATCAGTATAGAACATTGATATTTTCTTTGAGCAGTTCCACACCTGACAATCAAACTCATCTTTGTTCTTGATGATATACTTTGTTATATACTGACCAATTGCTTTGATGTTTTTGGCATTTAAACGCCGAATATCGAACGATGATGATGCTTTGTAGTCTTGCGAGCGTGGAAGTATTCCGTTTCGCTCCTGAAGCTTTATCCAGTATTCCCAATACTTTTCTATTTTGAAATACTTGTTTGTTATCAGATGAAAATGTATGTTATCCGGAAATGTGAGATTTTTGGTTTGCCGTTCAGCTACCCAAATATACTGAAAATCTTTTAGCTGTTTGTTGCAATTATCAAGGAACTTTCCCAGGATTGCAACCGCTTTTCTATCCTCTACCCGATTAACGAAAGTCAGAGTTAAAAAATTCAGTTTCTCATATGCTTGTGAAAATGCTGTAACTTTCTTTCTGATTTTCTGTTTTGTCCGTTGAGACATAGAACGCAGTTTCTTGATTTTCGGTTTTTCGGGTACTTCCTGAATTTCTACCCCGTTTAAATCTTCGATTGTTATAATTGGCTTGTTTTTTACCGGAGGTTTTCTGTTAAGTGATGAACCGGCAAAAATTTCTATTGTTTTTGCGTCTTTGTGTATTTTACTTGATATTGCCACTGATAAACCGTATGTATTTT
>JARKQF010000189.1 GCA_029973975.1 Paludibacter sp. | reverse complement strand
GACATTAGACCAAATTTACGATTTAAGAAAAAAAGTTTTATGCATGAAATTATATCCTATATCATCCGGTTTTTAGCAGGAGATCATATTCAGGGGAATATTCTGAAGAAGGTCGGCTATACTTCCGATGAACAGGAGATTAAAAAATACAAAGTTGTCATCAAACCATCCGGGTTTTTCAACGATAACTTGTACGGGACTGAAGCATCGATTCCTGCATTGCCATTGAAATTATGGGAAGAAGTGCCCATTCTTTTCGGAGATGAAACAACGGAAACAGTGGGCGAAACATTGGTTATACATGCCGACATTATCGCGGGAACTTATTACCTGATTTCGAGGTACGAAGAAATGGTTCGCCGTAAGACCCGGGATCCGCACAGCCGTTTTCCGGGGAAAGAATCCCTGCCTTACAGAGCCGGATTCATTGATCGACCCATCATTGAAGAATGGGGACTACTGTTGCGAAATAAGCTAAGAGAAGCAGGTCTTAAGGTTAGCGAGCCACCTAAGGAAATCAGAAAAATCTATCTAACACACGATGTCGATCAGATTGCTCACTATAGGAATATCAGGGGAATGTTGGGTGGGGTACTGAGAGGTATCCGAAGACCCAAAGAAGCCAAACAGGCCATCAAAAGTTTCTTCGGCGGATTGATTTTTGACCCCTGGTATACTATCCCCTATCTTTTTAAGCTGGATAATGAACTTCGTCAAAAAACAGGAAACGACCGGTGTGAAATCATCACTTTTATCCGCTCATACAGCGGCAAAAGAAAAGAAGATAAACCCGTGGTAAATCTCGCTCATCCCGATTACCAGACACTCATCAGATACACCAGAAGAAAGAAGGTGTCAATCGGACTGCACACCAGTTACGAGGCCGGTTGCAATCCTGAACTGATTGCTGATGAAAAAAAACTATTGGAAAAGTTCACCCGTAAGGAGATCAGCTATAACCGCAATCATTTTTTGAACAACAGAGAACCTGAAGATTTTGAATATCTGATCAGCAATGGAATCACAGATGATTTCAGCATGGGATATGCAGATGTAGCCGGATTCAGACTCGGGACATGTAAAGCCGTACAATGGATTAATCCGGCAAAAAAACAACTTACAAAACTGCGTTTACACCATCTGACTATCATGGACGTAACCCTCAGCGAAAAAAGATATATGTATATGAATGCGCACGACGCTTTTCAATACTGCGAAAGTTTAATTAATACAGTTAAAAATTTCAACGGGGAAATCAGTTTGTTATGGCACAATAATTCTGTTGAAAAGCATGTGAATTCATATCACAGAAAATTATACCGGGAATTATTAAAAACATTCAACAAAAACAATAATACTGATGAATAAACGCATCATCATTTCTGTTTCGAATGACCTGACTACAGACCAACGTGTGATGAAAGTCGCAACATCTTTATCCCGGAATGGATACGATGTGCTTCTGATCGGACGCCTGTTCAAAAACTCCATGCCTTTGACGACCGACATCGCCCACAAAAGGTTCAAATTATGGTTCAACAAGGGGATATTGTTTTATGCTGCGTTGAATGTACGTCTCTTTTTATTCCTGCTGTTTGCCAAAGCCGACATTTATTATTCGAATGATACCGACACCTTACCTGCATGTTTTCTGGCAGCCAAACTGAGGAAAAAAAGGTTGGTTTTCGACGCTCACGAACTATTTCCGGAAGTACCTGAACTTCAGAACAGACCATTTACTAAGAAATGCTGGGTGTTGATTGAAAACCTGTTTTTCCCTCATCTGGAAACAGCCTTCACCGTTTGCCATTCTATTGCTGATTACTATCGTCAAAAATATCACATCGACATGGAGGTAATCAGAAATACACCTTATATGCAAAGTGTAAATCAAAATATAAATCAAAAAAAGATTACAATTCCCGGTAAAAAAATCATCCTATATCAGGGTGCTATAAACACAGGCCGGGGATTGGAATGGGTTATTGATGCGATGCCGTTTATCAACGATGCCGTATTGTACATTATAGGCGACGGAGATTTATTTCAGATTCTGAAACAAAAAGTCAGCGACATGAAACTGGAGTCAAAAGTCATATTTCACGGAAAAGTACCGGGAGAAGAACTGCAGCAGTATACATCATCAGGAGACATCGGCCTCTGCTTACTTGAAAAAAAGGGATTAAGTTACTATTATTCTTTACCCAACAGAGTATTTGCATACCTGCATGCGCATGTCCCCATACTGGCAAGTCCTTTCCCCGAAATAGCAAGGATAGTAGACACTTACCATACTGGGGTCCTGACCGATGAATATGAACCACGTAAACTAGCAAACACCATCAGTGAAATGCTCAAAAATCCCTTTGATACAAATCATTTCAACGAGATTAAAGAGAAATTCTGCTGGGAAACAGAAGAAAAGACGCTTTTAAAACACCTTCAATCGTAATTATAAAATTCACCCGGGCTGGATTGCATGTATCCGGTAATTTCATTAATATAATCACACTATTAAATAGCATAAGACAAATACCTGATTTATGGGAGCAAATGTATTTTATGTAATTTGAGATGTATATTTACAAGGTAAAAATTCACTCTTAAATCATAAAAAAAAAGTATATTTGCAAAAAAAACATTTAATATGGTATATAATTTTTTTTCCATCATGCCTATATTTGTTGCATTGTTCTGGGTTGTGACATTGCTGATCGATAGAAACAAGAACAATTCAAAACGATTTCTGGCATTCTTTCTCTCTCTTTCTGTCTTCAATTATTTTGCACACTGGCTTTATTTCAATCATCAATATTCGTTTTACATAGTCTTCGACGGATTATGGATATTTACTTCCCTGGCTGGTTATCCGCTTTACTATTATTATATCAGACTTCTGACAACAGATACAAAAATAAATCTGCGCTGGAGCTGGTTAATTTTGCCCGCCACATTGTTGTCCGTTTTTTCTATTGTCGTTTACCAGTTCATGTCACCACAGGAAAAAGAGATTTTTATCCAGGGCATTCTGTATCACCATCCCGGTTATTCTCCTCCGTTCTCTACCCTTATCCAATTGCAAATGCTCAGGTTAGCATTTTTCAAAATCATATTCGCGATTCAGGTTGTGCTGTCTGTCTTTTTTGGTTTGAAATTAATAAAGGCTTACAATCTCGAAATTAAGCGTTTTTACTCGCAAACACATAAAAAAGATTTAAGACAAATCAAATGGTTATTAATTTTCTTTATTCTAGCCGCTTTCATTTCCTTTACTTCAAATACGATTGGTAAAGATTATTTTGCTGAAAACAACTGGCTACTTGCGATTCCATCAGCAATGCATTCCTTGTACCTGTTTGGTATCGGTTATGTCGGGAGTAGACTTGATTTCACCATCGAACATTTCCAACACGACATAGACGAAGCTGAAACGATGAAATCATCCAAGATCCCAATGATCCCATACAATCAGGTAAAAAAAAATCTTATCAAACTGCTTGAAGAAGACAAAATATATGCTAACCCCGAGCTTCGTATTTCGGATGTTACTTTTCTGTTAAACACCAACAGAACCTATGTTTCAAAAGTGATAAATGAAGAATTTAAAACCAACTTCTCCGATTTAATCAATTCATACAGGATAGCGTATTCAAAAGAGATGCTTTCCGACGTCTCTATCAAATCTCTAACACTAAGCCAGATAGCAGAAAACGCGGGATTTTCAAACAATAGTACTTTTTATCGGATTTTCAAGGAAAAAGAAGGGATATCACCTGGAGACTACAGAAAAAGACATGTCAAATTTACTTAAATGCTTTCACCTCCTCTTACTTAATCCAGCAATATATTACCTAAAACGATTATCTTTGTACATTTTCGCATGTCAGGTAGAATCATAACGACAAGTTATATCGTATGAATAAATTCAGGAAACTCTTATTTTGCTCTTTACTGCTGTTTCTATACATACCGGCAGGTTCGGTTCCGGCAACACCTTATCCAGTCACCCGGATACAGCCTGACGGAAGTGAACTTACCGTTTATCTGAGAGGTGACGAATTCTTTAAATATGAACTTACTACCGACGGGTATTTAATTCGTCGCGACAAGCAGGGTTTCTATCAGTATGCTGAAAAGGACACCAAAGGAGTAATCAAAACAACCGGCATCCGTGTTAATCCCGTAGATAAACGGACCGAAGCGGAAAAACAATTCATCCGTTCTGCTGAAATTAATCCTTCTTTCACTGCCGAAAATAACAAAAGGAGAGTACAAAAAGCAGCCATAAAAAGGAACGATAGAAGAGGTACATTTCCCCGAACCGGCTCACCAAAATCGATCGTCATTCTGGTTAATTTTCTGAATGTTCCCTTTGTAACTCCCAATCCTAACACAGCATTTACAAACATGCTCAACAAAGAGGGATATAACGAAAACGGAGGAACCGGCTCTGCACGCGATTACTTTATTGCCGCATCAAACGGACTATCATCACCCGAATTTGTAGTCGTTGGACCATATACCTTACCGAATACCCGCGCCTATTACGGGGCCAATGACCTGACAACAGACGATGACATGAGACCGCAACAGATGGTGATAGATGCTTGTACAGCTGCAGCTGCCAACGGAGTTAATTTTGCCGAATACGATACCGACAATGATGGTGTTGTTGATAACATTTTCATTTTTTATGCCGGGCACAACGAAGCAGAAGGCGGCCCTGATGAATCAGTATGGCCACACCGGTGGGAAGTAGACGGCAATGTAACTTTCAACGGAAAAAGAATACAAGGTTATGCCTGCACTTCTGAACTCAGAGGTAATAGTGGAGCAAACATGTCTGGAATTGGCACTTTTGCCCATGAATTCGGGCATGTATATGGATTAGTTGATTATTATGCTACAAACGGAGAAGAGCATCATACGCTTTGGAACTGGAATATCATGGATAACGGCGCTTATCTGAATCAAGGCAGAACACCACCGACTTATTCGGCCTACGATCGTTTTTATTTGGGTTGGCTGGTACCGGAGATACTCAGATTCCCCCAACATGTTTTTCTGGAAGATTTAAAAATAAGCAATAAAGCTTATATTATCACTGCAAGTGGAAACCATAATCTGAATGGTAACAATCCAAATCCGGTGGAATTTTTCACCTTGGAAAACAGACAAAAAACAGGATGGGACGCCTTTCTTCCGAACAGTGGTATGTTGATTACGCGAATTTATTACAACGCAAACGCATGGGAAAACAACAGTCCCAACAACAACGCCGATGCGATGGGGGTTGATATCATCGAAGCTGATGGTGTCGCCGGTACATTTTCACTGCCAGGAGACCCGTTTCCGGGATCAAAGAATATTACAGAATACAGTCCTGTTCTTAGAAACGGAACGGATATAAACCGACCATTAACCAATATCAAGCAGGAAAACAGAATCATCAGCTTTGATTTCATGGGAGGTGGCGAAGGATTGATTCAATTTACCAGCAGAGAAAACAGCATGAGTGTATTCGGTGACAGTTATGGCAATATCATTCTGGACAAAGGGAAAAATACTGATGACAATAAAATGGTTTATGTTTATAATGCAACCGGACAACTTTTACGGCAAGTCGAATCTCCTTCACAAATTGTATCAATCAGCAGTCTGGATAAGAACACCTTATACATCCTGAAAGCAGGTAGAGACGCTATCAAAATAAGACTTTAATACACTATTCTGATAATAAATAACAAGCCCGTTGAAACTGATTTTCAACGGGCTTGTTATTTATACTTAAAAATTATCTTCTGTACTTATCCTGTTACAGATTATTTCTTTTCCATCCGTTTTGCATAACGGTTCATGAACTTGTCAACACGTCCTGCAGTATCTACCAGTTTAGATTTACCGGTATAGAAAGGATGTGAACTGCTTGAAATTTCAAGTTTCAACAAAGGATAACTTACTCCGTCGATTTCGATTGTTTCTCTGCTGTTCACTGTTGAACGAGTAAAAAAGGTATCGCCATTCGACATGTCTTTAAACACAACCGTGCGATAGTTTTCTGGGTGGATTCCGCTTTTCATATCTTATGTTTTAATTTTTTTATTCTTACAAATTGGCTTGCAAAAGTACAACAATTAATTTAATTTCCAAAGAGAAAATTTGTTTTTTTTACCTGCTACCAAAATACAGCAACAACATCCCGATTAAAACTCCTATTAAATCAATCATCTTTAATTTTAGGTACTTATCCCGCAACACCAAGGCTCCGTAAATAAAGGGTACGATCACTCCGGCTCTCCTGACGGTTCCCAACACTGAAATAAGCGAATCGGGTAGCGTTAATGCATAAAAATATACGAAATCGGAACTGACTAACAAAATTGAAATAAATACGATAGACCAGCGAAAACGAAAAGGTGTTGTTTTCTTCCGGGTCGGGTACCACAGGGTAAAAGTGATAAAACCCATCATGACAACCTGGTAAAAAGTATAATAAACCTGCACGGTCATGTGGTTAAACTGTGCCATCAGATATTTATCGTACAATCCGCTGGTGGCACCGGTTACCGTGGCCATGATGATAAACCATATCCATTTGTTTTTGCCGAACACATAGCCTTCTTTTTTCCCGATCAGTGAAAACATAAAAAACGAAACCAATGTAATGGCGATACCTCCAATCTGAAAACCATTCAACTGTTCTCCAAAAATCAATACACCTCCGAGTACCACCAGTACCGGTTGCGTGGCTTTGATTGGAGCCGCCAGGGTAAGCGGCAGGTTCTTCATCGCGAAATAGGCAAAAAGCCAGGACGACAGTACAATAGTCGACTTAACCAGTATAAGCAAATGCGTTTTAAAATCGACCGGTGGCACAAAGAAAATACCACCATCGAGCCAGGACGGTGCAAAGCGGGAAATCAACAGGAATGGCAATAATAGCAACGAAGATATGCAAATTGATGTAAACAGCACGGGTATCACTGCATTTTCATGCAACGACACCTTCTTGCTTACTTCATAAGAGCCAAGTAATAAAGCGGATATTATGCCAAGAAAGAGCCACATGATTTAAAGCGGAAAACGAAAAACGGAAAGTGAAAAACTTTTTATGTACATCTCTTAATCACTTTATATCTTAATTATTATTTCTGAATTCATCAAATTCAATATGCAATTTCCACAATCATAATGACTATCATATTATACTTAATCAGAGAAAAATCACAAAAGCATAAAATCTGAAAGAATTAATTTCCTACTCATTTACTTGCGCTTTCCGTTTTCCGCTCACCGTTTTCCGCTTTTTTTTTATATTTTCATCAGCATACCTCACCTCCACCAAATACAGTCCATGGGCAGGAACGGAAACACCGGCTTTGCAACGGTCTCTGGCTTCGATGATGCGACAGAAATCAGCTACACTCAGTTTGTGTAACCCGACATCAAACAGGGTACCTACTATCGAGCGCACCATGTTGCGTAAAAACCGATCGGCCTCAATAGTAAACACCCATTCATCACCCTGTTGTTGCCAGCGAGCTTCGGTTACCACACAATTGTTGGTTTTCACATCGGTATGGAGCTTACTGAAACTGGTGAAATCGGTATAATCTTTAAGTTTTAGCGCCGCCTCATTCATCAAATCAAAATCCAAGGGATGAAACATCCTTAGCGCCAAATTTTCCTTAAACACATTTTTACCGATATAGAGGTGATATTCGTATTTGCGGGAAATGGCATCGAAACGGGCATGAGCAGCGGGATTTACAGCAATGATCTTATCTACCGCAATGTCCTTGGGCAGAATACTGTTCAACCTACGCACATAATCACCTCCGGCCAAATCTGTATGTCCGGAATCGAAATGAGCCACCATCTGTTTCGCATGCACACCGGTATCGGTACGGCCGGCAGCCACCACTTCCGTCTCTTCCCGGAGCAAGGTGCGCAAACCATTCGTGAACACCTCCTGTACGGAAATGCCATTGGGTTGAATTTGCCAGCCGTGGTAGGCCGTACCATTGTATGCAAAATAGATGAAATAACGCATCACTGAAACACGACGGTTCTGTTTTTATATGTAAGGGTTTTTCTTTCGATGTGTTTTTCAACTGCACGCGAAAGCACGATTTTCTCCAGATCACGACCTTTGTGTATCAGTACATCCACAGTATCTACATGCGAGATACGGGTCACATCCTGTTCGATGATCGGACCGGCATCAAGGTCGGTAGTCACGTAATGACTGGTCGCTCCGATGATTTTCACTCCACGTTCGTGCGCTGCATGGTAGGGCTTTGCACCCATAAAAGCAGGAAGGAAGGAGTGGTGAATGTTGATGATGCGATCGGGATAATGGTTGATAAATTCGGGAGAAAGGATTTGCATGTACCGCGCCAACACACAAAAAGTAATGCCTTTCGATTTCAACAATTCCAGCTCCTTTGCCTCTTGTTCAGCCTTATTGTCTTTATTAACCGGGAAATAATAGTATTCAATACCGAAACGTTTTGCCACCGGCTCCATATCCGGATGGTTACTGATGATCAGCGGAATATCCACATGCCACTCCCCTGCCGCATAGCGCGACAACAAATCATACAGGCAATGCGGCATTTTCGACACAAAAATTGCCATCCGGGGTTTCGCATCAGAGAAATAAAGCCTGAAATGCATATCAAACCGACTTGCCAGCAGAGTTTGGAAGTAATCCTGAATTTTCTCTTTCGGAATCTGGAAGGTATCCAAGTCCCATTTTACCCGCATGAAGAAAACTTTTTCTTCACGGTTTACATACTGGTCGAGATATAAAATATTACCACTGTGCTGATTGATGAATTCAGTCACAGCCGCCAAAATCCCCGGTTTATCGGGGCAATGCAGTAACAATACCGCAGTATTATCGTTTAATTTCATTGTCTTTCTGATAAACTACCTTAAAAATACAAGTTGCAAAGATAGTATTTATCAATGAAAGAAAAAATCAGTCATGCTCCACCCAGATCAGTTTATCGGTATCAAAACCAATTTCCTGCGCTTTTTTTAAATACGCGATTTTGATTTCTTCGGGAATAGTTTTCTCCCTGGCCAGAATCCAGAGATATTTCAAACTGTTTCCTGCAATGAGCGCATGTTTATACTCATCGTCCAGGGCTATTACATTATACCCCCCGTAGAAAGGACCGAAAAACGATACTTTCAGCATAGCTACCGTTGGGTCGCCTACAAATTTAGCTTTGCCGATTGACTCTTGCCATTCGTTTGTCACGTAATTATAGCCCCGGTTCTGCACCTTAATAAATCCATCTTCACGCAGGCTGTAAAAAGCGGTTGTGTTATTCAAATTCTTTTCGAATCTGAAATCAAAACGGGCAATTTCATACCATTTTCCTAAATACTTTTCTTTATCGAAAGAAGTTACGGCTACCGCACCCGGAGGGATGGTACTGCAGGATTTCAGGAATAGTCCCATACTGCAAAGGATGATTGTTAAAAATGTGATTTTTTTCATGATGAGTAATTATATTTTTACCGATACGTCACCAGTACTCTTTCTGCTTTAGCCCGGCATAGTCCGTAGACTACACCGAACAGTATTTACCATATTTATGCAAATAGTTTTTCAATTCTCTCTGCATAATGTGCCTCGATAACCTTGCGTTTGATTTTCAGGGTTGGCGACAGGAAACCACCTGGCTGCGTCCACTCTTCCGGTACCAACTGCCAGCGTTTTACCTGCTCGAAATCACCAAAGAAAGCATTATATTTCTTTATTTCTTCTTCATAACGTTTCAGCACAACCTTATTCTGGATAATATCCTCATTAGAAGTGTAAGAAATA
>JARKQF010000159.1 GCA_029973975.1 Paludibacter sp. | reverse complement strand
TAAAACACCTTCAAAATTTTACCAACTCACAAATATTATGTACATTTGCACGCAATATTTTTTCATAGTAAACCCGACAATTGCTGTCGTCATCCGAAACTTATAAAATCATTTCCTATGTCATTTATTGCCGATAGAGTTCAACTTGAAGGATTAACCTTCGATGATGTCCTGTTAATTCCAGCCTATTCAAATGTGTTGCCACGCAATGTGGACTTATCTACCCGCTTTTCCCGTAACATTGAGTTGAAGATTCCGGTTGTCTCTGCAGCCATGGATACAGTAACCGAAGCCAAAATGGCCATTGCCATTGCCCGCGAGGGAGGCATCGGGGTAATCCACAAAAATATGTCGATCGAAGAACAGGCGAAACAGGTAAAAGCCGTTAAACGCGCAGAGAACGGGATGATTTCCAACCCGGTAACAATCCACAAAGATGCAACAGTAGGCGATGCTCTCAGTCTGATGGCTGAATATAAAATCGGAGGGATACCGGTTGTTGACGGCGATGGAATCCTGGTGGGTATCGTTACCAACCGCGACCTGCGCTTCCAGCGGAACCAGGCGACTAAAATTGATCTGATTATGACAAAGGACAATCTGATAACCACTTCACGGTCAACCGATCTGGAAGCTGCGGCAGATATCCTGCAACAACATAAAATCGAGAAGCTTCCGGTAGTGGATAAAGATAACCGGCTCATTGGCTTACTTACTTACAAGGACATCACGAAAGCAAAAGACAAGCCTATGGCATCGAAAGATGAATTCGGCAGGTTGCGCGTTGCTGCCGGCGTAGGTGTTACGGCTGATGTATTTGACCGAATTGACGCGCTGGTTGAAGCCGATGTTGATGCAGTTGTAATCGACACAGCCCACGGTCATTCGGAAGGTGTGCTGAAGACGCTCAGAGAGGCTAAAAGACGCTACAAAAATATCGACATCATCGTGGGAAACATCGCTACGGCAGATGCTGCAAAAGCCTTGGTTGAAGCGGGAGCTGATGCGGTTAAAGTGGGTATAGGACCTGGGTCTATTTGCACCACACGGGTAATTGCAGGCGTTGGTGTTCCACAACTATCGGCTATCTATGAAGTATCGAAAGCCATTGCAGGAATGGGTGTCCCGGTTATTGCCGACGGAGGAATCCGTTATTCCGGCGACATTGTGAAAGCGCTTGCTGCAGGAGCCGATACCATCATGGCAGGATCTCTTTTTGCCGGTGTGGAAGAATCTCCGGGTGAAACCATCATTTTCAATGGCAGAAAGTTTAAATCCTACCGTGGAATGGGTTCACTGGAAGCGATGGAAAAAGGTTCCAAGGACCGTTACTTTCAGGATGTGGAAGAGGATATCAAAAAATTAGTTCCTGAAGGCATTGCTGCCCGCGTTCCTTTCAAAGGATCTCTTTTTGAAGTAGTTTATCAGATGATTGGCGGTCTTCGCGCCGGAATGGGTTACTGTGGTTCACGCACCATCAGCGAATTGCATCAAGCTAAATTTACACGCATCACCAATGCCGGAGTTGCCGAAAGTCACCCGCACGACGTATCGATTACCAGTGAAGCGCCCAATTACAGCAGGGGTGAATAAAAAACCTTAAAAAAAACAATCATTTTACAACATATATAAATTGTTTGCGTTAAAATGCTTACGTTCGCAATCCCAATATGTTAATTAATAATTTTGTTCCAATATTTATGAAGACACTATTTGTTTCATTGTCCGTTTTATTAATTTCCGGTTCTCTCGCAGCAAAAGGGAAAGATCCGGCTTTGATGACCATTAATGGTAAACCGGTTCTGAAATCGGAGTTTGAATACATTTACAACAAAAACAACTCCAACAATGCACTGGATAAAAAATCACTCGAAGAGTACGTGGATCTTTTCGTGAATTTTAAGCTGAAAGTGGAAGAAGCAAAATCACAAGGCATTGACACTACAAAATCTTTTATTAATGAATTAAGCGGTTATCGTGATCAGTTGACAAAACCTTATCTTACCGATTCAAAAGCAGAGGAAAGTGTTCTGAAAGAAGCTTATGAAAGATTAAAAGAAGATGTCGAAGTCAGTCATATTCTCATACGGGTTGAACAAAACGCAGCACCCGAAGACACCCTGAAAGCATGGAATAAAATGCAGGATGTACTGAAAAGACTGGAGAAGGAAGACTTCGCCGATGTTGCAAAAGAAACATCAGAAGACCAGTCGGCACAGGATAACGGCGGTTATATTGGCTGGATTACCGGATTTCGTACCGTTTATCCTTTTGAAAACAGAGCTTACAATACACCCGTCGGCACAATCTCAAAACCGGTACGCACCGCATTCGGTTATCATGTCATCAAAGTACATAAAAGAAGATTCTCTCCGGGTGAAATTCTGGTATCTCACATCATGAAATTTACTTCTCAGGGAGATGACGCTGGAAATGCACGGGCTAAAAATCAGATTGACTCTTTGTACCAATTGGTTAAAAACGGGGCTGATTTCGGTCAGGTTGCATCAACCAATTCAGAAGACAGAGGATCAGCAGCCAAGAACGGTGAACTTCCCTGGTTCGGAACAGGACGCATGGTCGCTGAATTTGAACAAGCCGCATTTGCCCTGAAAACTCCGGGAGAAATCAGCGAACCGGTACAATCGGCCTACGGCTGGCACATCATCAAATTACTCGACACTAAACCGATTCCTTCTTTTGAAAGCAAGAAAGCTGAAATCGAACGTCAGGTAAAAAGGGACGAAAGAGCTCAAAAAGGTCAGAAGGCTTTCGTTGAAAAACTGAAAAAGGATTACAAACTGAAGATGCAAAAAGGAACATATACGGAAGATTTCTATGCCTTGCTGAAAGACCGGACATTGACGGATTCTGCTTTCCTCGCGGATGCTGATGCCGCAAAACTGAATAAAGTCATGTTCACTTTCGCGAAAAAGAAATTTAAACAGGATGATTTCCTCGCTTATCTGAAGAAAAATCCGGCTACCAATAAGACTGCTGCAAAAGAAATCATTGATGAGAAGTTAAATGCTTTCATTGAAAAAGAATTGCTGGCTTATGAAAACAGTCAGCTTGAAAATAAATACGAAGACTTCCGCTTGCTGATGCAGGAATACCACGATGGAATCCTCTTATTTGAGGTAAGCAACAATGAAGTGTGGGAAAAAGCGTCGAAAGACACTGCAGGCCTGGCCGCTTTCTTCAAGAAAAATAAAGAAAAGTATTCCTGGGATAAACCTCATTTCAAGGGACGTATAATCCAATGTAAAACGGAGGACATCTACAAAAAAGCAAACGAAATTGTAAAAGTACAGTCAAAAGACTCTGTTGATAAATACCTCCGTCAACTGAATGACAGTGTGGTAAATATCAAAACAGACAAAGGACTGTATGTTCAGGGTGATAACAAGTTTGTAGATCATTTCATCTTTAAATCACTGGATGAAGTGGAAAAAGACGCGAAATATCCCTATGTATTTGTTCCTGGAGTGATGCTGAACTATACTCCGGAAGATTACACGGATGTACGCGGACTGGTTACAGCAGATTATCAGGAATATCTTGAAAAGGAATGGATTAAAATGTTACGGGAAAAATATCCGGTGAAAATTAATCAAAAAGTACTGAAATCGGTTCAGAAAAATTAATTGCTTATAAGCTCTCTCATGCATATTTTCAGGCATTTATTGCTGATATTCTTATTCGGGTCTTTGATTGGGTGTGACAATAAATCACCCGATCAGACCCGTATCCCTTTGTTGGAGGTTGAGGGAAAGTTCCTGTATCTGGACCAGGTGCAGGCTATTATTCCCCCGAATATCACAGGCCCTGACAGTGTGCAGATTGCCGACAGTTATATCCGCAAATGGGTTACCGATGTGTTGCTGTATGAAAATGCCAAGCGAAACGTAACCGACAAAGCTGCAATAGAACGACTGCTGGATGATTACAGAAAATCCCTCATCATCCATCAATATCAGCAGAATTTGTTGCAGCAACGGCTTCCCGACCAGCCATCCGATGAAGAAATGCTCCGTTTCTACACAGATTTCAGTGATCAGTTTGTGCTGAGAGAAAATATCGTAAAAGGAATTTTACTCGTACTGCCGAAAGGGGCGCCACGGCTGAATGACGTAAGGCGTTGGGTACAATCCGGAGATACCAAGTCGCTGGAGCAAATTGAGAAATATAGTCTGCAACACGGACTGAGTTATGATTACTTTGCTGACCGTTGGGTATCAACAAGTGAAATCCTGAAAAAAATGCCCGTACAGCAGGAGCAACTAAGCAATTCGATTGGCACCGGCAGATATTACGAAGTTTCGGATAGCCTGAAACATTATATGCTGAATGTAGATTCAGTAAAACGAACGGGAGAACCCGAACCATTTGAAACTGCCAAAGAGAAAATATCAAACATCATTTTGAATAAGCTGAAATCTGATTTTATCATGAATTTTGAAGATGAGCTTTATCAGGATGCTATTCAGAGTGGTACCGTAACTTTTTTTAATAAATAAACAATCAGAAGGGGAATTCTTATAAACCGACCCTGGTTTAACAACACCAATATGCGTACAAAATTTTTACTTTTTTCAGCTCTTTTTTTCATGCTTTGCTCCGTTAACACCCGGGCTCAACAGAACATTATTGATGAAGTCATCTGGATTGTAGGAGATGAATCCATCTTGAGATCGGAAGTGGAAGAACAAAGAATAAGAGCTCAATACGAAGGCGTTACCATCGATGGAGACCCTTACTGCGTTATCCCGGAACAAATCGCCATTCAAAAACTGTATCTGCATCAGGCGCAATTAGACAGTATAGAGGTAAACGAAGGTACCGTGATGAATCAGGTGGAGATGCGGATGAATTACTTCATTTCACAGATTGGATCAAGAGAAAAGCTGGAAGAGTATTTCGGCAAAAGCATGCTGGCACTGCGAGAAGATATGCGTACGATGGTCAGAGACCAGATGATTATCCAACAGATGCAACAAAAATTGGTTGAGAACATCAAATCGACTCCTGCTGATGTACGCAGGTTCTATAACACACTGTCGGCCGACAGTATCCCAACTGTTCCTGCACAGGTAGAACTGCAAATCATCAGTTTTAAACCTCCCGTACCGCAAGACGAAATTGAAGCAGTGAAAGACAGATTAAGAGAATTTGCAGAAAGGGTAAACAATGGTAATTCAGATTTTTCAGTACTCGCACGTCTGTATTCTGAAGATACCGAATCGGCTAAACGTGGCGGTGAGCTGGGTTTCATGGGCAAAGGCCAGCTTGTGCCCGAGTTTGCCAATGTCGCTTTTAACCTGACAGATCCGAAAAGAGTATCGAGGGTGGTAGAGTCGGAGTTCGGTTTTCACATCATCCAACTGATTGAAAAAAGAGGAGATCGAATCAATTGCCGTCACATCCTGATGAAACCGAAAGTATCGCTGGAAGATCAGCAAAAGGCTATTCAGAAACTCGACTCTGTAACGAACCAGATCAGAAGCGGGAAAATGACATTCGAACAGGGTGTTATGTATTTCTCCCAGGATAAGAACTCTGCGATGAATGCCGGACTCATGCTCAATGAAAAAACAGGCACATCCAAATTCGAATATCAGGATTTGCCTCAGGAAGTCGCTAAAGTTGTGTATGGCATGAATGTTTCCGAAATATCGAAACCTTTCACCATGATCGACAGGGCTTCCAACAAAGAAGTCGTAGCCGTTGTGAAACTGAAATCGAAAGTTGATACACACAAAGCAAATCTGATGGATGATTATCAGTTGCTTAAGAATTTCTACGAAGAAACGAAGAAGCAACAATTTCTGAAGGAATGGGTAGCTAAGAAACAAAAGGAAACTTACATCAGCATCGATCCCGCCTGGCAGAATTGCGACTTCATCTATCCGGGTTGGATTAAAAAATAAATGTCTTTTTCATGCGTTACCGGAACATCAGTTTGTTAGTCCTTGCCGGATGGTTGTGTCTGTCGTGTTTTACATCGCCGGCTCAGATTCAGCATAAACAATTGCGGAAAGATATCCTGGAAGAAAAAAGCGGACCTAAACAGGAGCCGGTTAAAACAAAAAAAACAGCCAAAGATACGCGTAAAGCGAAGCAAACAAAGAAACTGGAGCCTCCTCCTCCCGTGGCGCCTATCCGCACGCCTTATGACCAGAAAACGGCTAAAATCATCTATCTGGAAAATGCCGACCTCATTTCTTTTGATCAGCTTGCTAAGCCTGACGTACAGATTCTGAACGGAAATGTGAAATTTCGTCACGACGATGCAATTATGACTTGCGACAGCGCCTACTTCTACCGCAACTCCAATTCGATGGATGCCTTCAGCAACGTGAAAATCGTGCAGGGTGACACGCTTTTCGTGTATGGCGATAAGCTTTACTACGATGGAAACACCAAATTGGTACGTCTCAGGGGGAAGGCACGACTGGTAAACAGGAATACAACCCTGACTACCGACAGTTTAAATTACGATCGTAACACGCAGCTGGCGTATTATTTCACCGGCGGAAAAATCGTGGATCCGGAGAATACGCTGACCTCTGTGTGGGGACAATATTCTACCCGAACTGAAGATGCGCTTTTTAGCGATAAGGTAAAGCTCGTCAATGAGAATTTCGTGATGAACGCGGATACCCTGACCTACAACACCAAATCGCATGTCGCTGATTTGGTGGGCGAAACACACATTGTTTATCAGGATGAAACGGATATTTACACTAATAAAGGATGGTATAATACCGAATCGGAGCGTTCAATGCTCCTGAACCGCTCCCTCTTATTTAATAAAGAAGGTAAATCGCTGACCGGAGACACCATTTTTTATGATAAATCCGCGAAATACGGTGAAGTATTCGGCAAAGCGATTCTGAAGGATACGGTGCAACAGTCGACCTTATATGGAAATTACGTGTATTACAATGAAGATAAAGAACGTGGCATAGCAACCGATTCGGCTTTGCTGGTCGACTGGTCGACCGAGAAAAACCTGTACATGCATGCAGATACCCTGATGACTTTCAAAGACTCAATTTACAATGAAGCCAAAGCCTGGCGCAATGTACGGTTCTACCGGGAAGATATCCAGGGACTTGCCGATTCGCTCATTTATTCTTCGCGGGACTCTATCATGCACCTGATGAATAAACCGGTTATCTGGCAGGAGAATCAACAGTATTCAAGCGAGAAGATCAGTATTCTGTCGAAGAACCAGGAGGTTTATCAGGTCGAGTTGCAACAGTCGGCCATGGTAACCGAATTAATGGATTCTCTCTACTTCAATCAGATTTCAGGGAAAGATATTATTGCACATCTCGATAGCAGTCAGATCCGCCGTGTAGATGTCAATGGGAACGCAGAAACCATCTATTTCATCCGGGAAGAGTCGGATAGTACCCTTATTGGCGCCAACCGTACCGAGAGCAGCTTCGTTGTGATCCACTTCAAGAACAAGAAAATAGACCGGATTGTATTGACTCCATCCTCAAGCGGTGAGTTTCATCCCATGCACAAAATAACCGATGAATTCATCTACCTGACTAATTTTTTCTGGCTCGAAACGCATCGTCCTACGACAAAAGAGGAAGTTTTCTCTCGTTTTCCCGAAGGAGAAAGACCTAAGTTTTCTTTCAGGGAAAAGAAATTGATAAGCCTGCCTCCTATTCCTGAGGCTGAAGAAATAGAAAACAATCATCAGCCTGAATAGTTTTGATGTACCCCGAACTGCATCTGACGGCTTATGCTTGCACGGGTTTATCGATATAAAGCTTATTTTTACCTTATTTTCTTACCAAACAACCTTAGTAGCAATTGGGATTACCCCAAAAAATAAACCTTATTACCTTATTTTTTAATATTAAAAATTAAAATAAGGTCAGAGGAGGGATGTGAATGAATCTCTTCTACTAAGGTTGTTTGGTAAGAAAATAAGGTGTAAATAAGGTTGATTCGTTTGGATTCTTCACGGATAGATTGAATCTATTTCCTTTGAATAATCTCACGATATTCCTTTCCCAACTTTACTGAAACGACTTTCTTTTTTATTGATGATAAGGGTAGATGGAATACTGTCGAGTTTATTGCTGTCGCTTTCGGTAATCCTGATCCAGCTTTGGTAACTAATCAACATAAAACTGTACTTCTGAAAACTACCGGTACCGTTTTTCGATTTACTTAGCTTCACCGCATCCGGATAATGCCTGATAAACTCCTTATATTGTTCTTTGAATGTATCTTCGGTCGATAAAAGTTTATGCTCATCGTGGAAAGTAACATGCACCTTCGGGTCATTCTTCAGCAAACGATGGGCATAGCGAATCAGGAAGTCATCCGATTTGTCTTCCAGTAAGACCAACACCGTAGAAATACCACTGAAACTTCTGTTTACGAAAATACCCACACTACACTGACTTTGTTCAACAAAATAGCGTGTTTTATCCTTAATCAGGGAACCAGGATAAAAAATCTCCTGGGTTTTATTAACTCGTTTAATCAGTTTATTGATCCAGCCAACCGTTTTAAAATAGGGCTTATATTTTATAAATTCAATCCCAGAAAGCGATATCCCCGCACCAACAAGCAGAAAATCGTAATTATCATAATTGGTTGTT